>USJT01000026.1 GCA_900555175.1 uncultured bacterium | reverse complement strand
CGCTTGCAAAATGTGAAGATATTTTGGGAAAATTGTTTGATAATATTTCTTCCGAAAAATTCTTGCTTGAACTTTTAAAAGAAACTAAAATTCAAAATAATTCAATATCAAATTTGATTACTGCTTTGCCGCAGCAATTTAAAGTAGCTTTGAACTCAGGTATCGCAAGCAATCTTGTCCCTTATCTTGAAAACTTAATCTTCGGGATTAACCAAATGAATAAAAATATAAAAGAAGCCGTAAAATCCGGGGGTAAATCTGATGATGTGGATGATTTATTCTAATTGGGGGTGTGATTAATGGCTTTAAAAACTAGAAAAATATCGCAAGAAGAAGGAGATAACAACATATTCTGGACCACAATGGCGGATTTGCTTTTGGGGTTGGCAATTATTTTCATGACATTATTCGTTCTTGCAATCACTGGGTTTACACAACAGGAATTAGAACAAAAAACACAACAAATTGAAGTTAACAAAGAGTTGATTGAAAATCTTAAAAAAGCAAATATTGATGCTCAGGTTGATCCTATGACAGGGGATGTTAAGATTTCTGATTTGGAACTTTTTGAAGTTAGCAGTTATAAGCTTTCTCCTAAAGGTAAGGCTTATTTGAATAAGTTAATTCCTATTTATATTAATACTATTTTTTCAAAGAAGGAATTGGTTGATGAAATTGAAAATATAGTTATTCAAGGTCATACAGACAGCCAGACTTATGCAGGGATTAAAAATCCTGATGCGCAGTATATGAAGAATATGGAGCTGAGTTTAGATAGAGCAAATGCGGTTGCTGATTACATATTCCATACAGGATATGACAAGAAGTACAACGCAAAATTGAAAAAGATGCTTGTCGTTGAAGGGAAAAGTTATTCTGACCCTATCCTTGTTAACGGCAAAGAGGATTACAACAAAAGCAGACGTGTTGAAATGCATTTGAAAGTTAAAAAATTAGATGTAACTGAAGTTTTATTCCACGGAGTTCAATATTTGAAAAATGATAAATGAAGATTTGATATTAGAAACAATAAATATGATAAAGCTATACAACCTCGATATCAGAACGGTTACATTAGCTTTAAGTTTGCGTGATTGTGTTGACAGTGACGTAAATGTTGTTTGTGAAAATATTTACAACAAAATTATACATTACTCTAAGCATCTTGTTGAATATGCAAACGAATTTGAAAATGATTATTCAATTCCGATTGTGAATAAAAGAATTGCGGTGACTCCTATTTCTCTTGTGGGAGAAGGGTGCAAAAATCCTGATTATGTTAAGATCGCAAAAACTCTTGATAAAGCTGCAAAAGCTGCTGGGGTTAATTTTATCGGTGGCTTTTCAGCTATTGTGGAAAAGGGAATGACAAAAGGGTACAAGCTTCTTATTGAGAGTATTCCTGAAGCTTTAGCAGAAACCGAATTTGTATGTTCTTCTGTTAATGTCGCTTCATCAAAAGCAGGAATTAATATGGATGCTGTTTTGAAAATGGCAGAAACTGTTAAAAAAGCAGCAGAGCTTACAAAAGATAAAGATGGTTTGGGTGCTGCAAAATTGGTTGTATTTTGTAATTCTCCTGGGGATAATCCGTTTATGGCAGGTGCTTTTTGCGGGGTTGGAGAACCTGAATGTGCATTGAATGTCGGAGTATCAGGGCCGGGAGTTGTAAGAGCAGCTATTGAATCTCTTGATAAAAATGCGGATTTTGGAGAATTATCAAATAAAATTAAACAAATAGCTTATAAAATAACTACAACAGGTGAATTGGTCGGTCGTAAGTTGGCTGCAAAATTAGATATCCCATTTGGAGTAATAGATTTATCTTTGGCACCTACTCCTGCTGTTGGTGATAGTGTCGCAGGGATTTTTCAGGCTATGGGATTAGAGCATGCAGGAGCTCATGGAACAACTGCTGCGCTTGCTATGTTGAATGATGCGGTTAAAAAAGGCGGTATTATGGCAAGCTCTCATGTTGGCGGTTTATCAGGTGCATTTATTCCTGTTTCTGAAGATGCAGGAATGATTGAAGCTGCTTCAAAAGGATATTTAACTTTTGACAAACTTGAAGCTATGACATCTGTTTGTTCGGTCGGACTTGATATGATTGCAATTCCAGGAAACACCCCTGTTGAAACAGTTGCAGGAATTATTGCCGATGAAATGGCTATCGGAATGATTAACAAAAAGACAACTGCTGTTAGAATTATTCCAGTTGTGGGAAAGAATATAGGAGATGAAGTTATATATGGAGGATTGTTGGGGCACGCTCCAGTGATAGCTGTTAATAATTTATCATCAAAGAACTTTATTCAAAGGGGAGGAAGAATTCCTGCTCCTATTCACAGTTTGAATAATTAATATTATAGAAAGATGGAAATCGGGGTTAAAAAATGCCGCAATCTATACGCGTATTTGAAAATAGTTTAAGAGATTATTTGTTGGATGTCCAAGCTGATTCTTATAATACTCAAGGTAAAATTCAGCATAAATATAATAATTTGAAAGTTTATATGGATCCTAAGAAAAAATCAATTCCGCATTTTTGGGTTTCTGTAAATATTTCTGCTGTTTGTTACCAAATTGATCCATTGGAAAAACTGGATGGCAGTATGGGCTCAGATGAACGTTTTATTCAAATGTGGGCCGGGCGCTCTAATATTAACAGTGAATTAAAAAAGCATTGGGTTTATCTTACAAAATCTAATGAAATATTGACACAACAGGTTCAAAATGAGAAGAAAACTGAAGAAAATTTGGAAATATCAAGAGCAGAAATGAAAGAGGCTGCTGAGGTAATCACAGGTTCCGGTGTTAAACGTCATTTAAAGGCTTTTGATGCAAGATTGAGGATGCGAAGATGGCAAAAACATTGAATGAACTCGCGGGTGAGTTAAAAGATGCGATAATAGATGCACAATCTGATGCTCATAATAAGAAAAATATGAACGCAGGAAGGTATAATAACCTTAAATTAAAGATGGATCCGCAGGCAAGTGCAAATCCTGAAGTTGTTATAAATTTGGCTATGTCGGAGGCGACATTTAATCTAAAATCTGGTGAAAAGGTTAATGGCAGTTTAGGCCCTGATGAAAGATATGTTTTGAAATGGCTTGGTAAAACGAATACACTTCCTGCATTGAATGAATGTTGGCTTGAAATTTCTAAAAAGAATAATGAAAAATAATTGAGTAATTTACTTATTTTTTTTCTCAATCATTGATTTTGAACGCAGTTGTCTGTGATAGGTTATCGCAAACCTGTGTGCTTCATCACGTATTCTTTGGAATAAAAACAGAGCGCTTGAATTTCTTGGTAATATAACAGGTTCTGATTGTTTGGGCAGGAATACTTCTTCGTGTTTTTTGGCTAAACTTACAACATCAATTCCTGTAACTCCAAGTCCTTCAATTATTTCCATAACGCTTGATAATTGACCTTTACCGCCATCGATTATCATTAAATCAGGTTTTGCCCATTTTTCTTCCCCAAGATGTGATAAACGTCTTGTCAAAACTTCTTTCATCGATAGGAAATCATCAGGTTTCCCTTCAGTCATTTTAACTTTAAATTTTCTGTATTCGGATTTTTTAGGCAAGCCGTTTATGAAGGTTACCATTGAGGCAACTGTGTTTGTACCTTGAATATGCGAAATATCATAGCATTCCATACGGTATGGGAAATTCTTGAGATGAAGTTTTTCTGCCAGGTAAGAACCTATTTCATTAAAATCATCTCGGATTTTAGACATTTTTTTAATTTTTGCATTATCAAGAAGAACTTTAGCATTTTTATCTGCAAGCATTTGCAGTTCTTTTCCTTGGGTTGATTTGCCGTAGCTTATTTTAACTTTTTTATGTGCCAAAATTTCTAGCCATTCTTCATATAAAGCTTTTTCACCTATTGCTTCAAGCTCGTTAGATACAATTCTGTCAGGATATTCAAGTTTTAGTGTGGTGTAATACTCTTTGAAGAATGTCGCAAAAAATTCTGTTCTGTCTTCTTCTTCAACTTCGTATGTAAAATCTTTTTTATCTATTAATCTGCCTTCTCTAATCATTAAAATGACGATTGCAAAAATTCCGTCATCTGCCATTAGAGATATTATATCTTCATTTAATTTAGTGTTTTCATAAACTACTTTTTGTTTTTCAAGAGTTTTGGCAAGGTCATTGTAGCTATCACGAAGCTTTGCCGCTTTTTCAAATTGAAGCGTATCAGAATATTTTTGCATTTGTTCTTTTATTTGCTTCATCAATTCTGATTGTTTGCCTGAGAGGAACAATTCAGCCTGTTTTACTATTGCCTTGTATTCATCAGGGGTAACTTTGTTTTGGCAAGGTGCCATACATCTTCCTATATGGTAATAAAGACATGGTCTGTCTTTAAATTTTGGGGTTTTGCATTGTTTTAGCGGAAAAATTTTTTTTAGAAAGTCAAGCGTTGCATGCATTGCTCGAATATCTGTATAAGGGCCGTAATATTTCCCTTTTTTAGGGTTCATATTTTTCTTGCGGACAATCGTAATTCTTGGAAAATCTTCATCTGTGATTAAAAAATATGGATATTTTTTATCATCTTTGAGTAAGATGTTGTATTTTGGTTTGTATTTTTTTATTAAGTGACTTTCAAGAATTAGGGCTTCAACTTCTGTATTTGTAATTATGTATTCTAATTTTTCAATTTGAGAAACGAGTACATTGACTTTAACGCTGTCGTGTTTTCTGTTAAAATAACTCATTACACGGCGTTTTAAAATTTTTGCTTTGCCGACATAAATTACTTCTCCGTCTTTGTTATAGTAGATATAGCAACCGGGTAAAGATGGCAAAAGTTTTAAGGTCTGTTTTAATTCCTCGTTCATAAACATTATTATAGCATATTTTATTTTGTCGGGATTGAAAATTTAAAATGCGTAATCTATAATATTTATAGATATGACAGTTGGATTAAGAAAACTTATATTGTTAATAGGATTTGTGGCATTTTCTACAATGTGTGTGAATGCTCAAGGCGCTCGTCCTGAATGGACAGATTTTTGTCCAAAAGGCTTGGAAACTGCTGAATATAAAGAAATTCAACAGTTTTGGCCTGATGGAACAAAATCGACTCAAGCAATTTATAATTATTGGGCTGAAAGAAGAAAAGAATTTGCAAAAGATTTAGCTAAATGTGATTCATTGGATGCCGAAAGCAATAATAGTTGTTATGTATTGTTAAAAGAACGTCAGTTATTCTTTAACGAACAGTATCAAAGAGAAATTCAGCAAAAACAGATTTCAAATCAGGTTTGGCGTGATATCCATGACAAAGGTTCAAGCCCTATTATGATAAATATTTTTTCAAGATAAGGTTTTTATTTAATAATTGTTGCAACCTGATCTGTAATGTCATCTCCGCCGAATAATATTAAATTTTTCGGTAAAACCATGTTGTAATGCATTGAACGTGCTTTTTCTACAACTGCCGTTTTAATTTTGTCATCTATTGCTGTTAATTTTTTATTGTATGATTCATCTAGTGCAAGTTTTTGACTGTTGATTTCATTTCTGTATTTGTCTTCAAGTTGTGCAATTTTTTTCGGGTCTTTTTCTTTAGAAATTTCTGCTCTTGCCTTGTTTATTGTTGATTGCATATTTTGCATTTGCCTTTCCTGATCAAGCTTGAGTGCTTTAATTTCTGATGAATTTGAAACAATTTGATGAATATCAACAACTGCAATTTTGTATTCCGGAGGCGTGTGCGAAGCTGCAATACTGTTTATTGAATAACCTCCGATGAATGCTGCTATAACAATAAATGTAGCCAAAAAATTTTTCTTCATATTCGTAAATCCTTTCTTATTAAATATAAGATTAGGATAAATAATAAAATTTTTAATTGGTTACTTGGATTAATTTTATTTTTTTTGTATGATAATCTTGCGAGTACATGAAAACTCGGGTTATATAAGGGGGAAACGCTTCCTCGTTTATTTAAACCGAAAAAGGAGAGAAAATATGAAAAAATCAATTAACGATTTAGGTGACGTTAAAGGAAAACGTGCTCTTGTCAGAGTTGATGTAAACGTACCTTTAGACGAAAACCACAATGTAACAGATGACACAAGAATTCAAGCTATTGTTCCTACAATTAAAGCTTTGAAAGAAAAGGGAGCTAAAATTATTCTTATGGCTCACTTAGGCAGACCAAAAGGAGAATGGAAACCTGAATTCTCATTAGAACCTGTTGCAAAATATATGTCAAAAGTTTTGGGTGAAGACGTATTGTTCGTAAAATCACCTGTTGGCGAAGGTGCTGATAAAGAATTAGCAAACTTAAAAGACGGTCAAGTTGCATTGTTGGAAAACATTCGTTTCTACAAAGCTGAAGAAGCAAAAGATGATGATATGACTTTTGCTGAAGAACTTGCAAAATTAGGTGATTTCTATGTAAACGATGCATTCGGTGCAGCTCACAGAAAACACACTTCAACTGCTAAAGTTGCTCATATTTTGAAACCGGCAGTTGCAGGTCTTTTGATGGAAAAAGAAATCAGATGCTTGTCACAAGCTCTTGATAATCCTACAAGACCATTCACAGCTGTTGTTGGCGGTGCAAAAGTTTCTTCTAAAATCGGTGTTTTAGAAAACTTAATCGACAAAGTTGATAATATGATTATCGGTGGCGGTATGGCTTATACATTCGTAAAAGCTAACGGTGGTAAAGTTGGTAACTCTATTTGTGAAGATGATCAAATGGAAGTTGCAAAAGCTATCGAAAAGAAAGCTAAAGATAAAGGCGTAAAAATTGTTATGGCAACTGATGTATTAGCTACTGATGATTTCTCAGGCAACGGTACAAACAAAGTTGTTCCTATCAATGAAATTCCTGACGGATTTGAAGGCGTTGATGCAGGCCCTGAAAGCCAAAAAGCTTTTGCTGAAGTAATCAAAAATTCAAAAACTATTTTGATGAACGGACCTGTTGGCGCATTTGAAAATCCTAAATTCGCTGAAGGTACAAAAGCAGTATTAAAAGCAATTGTAGACGCAACTAAAAATGGTGCTGTATCTGTAATTGGTGGTGGTGATTCTGTTTCTGCCGCTAAAAAATACTTCAAGGCAGAAGATTTCACTCACGTATCAACTGGTGGTGGTGCTTCTCTTGAATTTATCGAAGGTAAAGTATTGCCGGGCGTTGCTGCTTTAGATGAAAAATAAGCACATAAAAATATATAGAAAAGCTCTCTGTTTTGCAGAGAGCTTTTTTTGTGCTAAAATTCAATTATATAAAAAAGAGGGCATTATGAAAAATATTTTGGTAACAGGTGGGGCAGGATTTATCGGTTCACATTTATGTGAAAAACTTTTAGAACAAGGTAATCATATACTTTGTCTTGATAACTTTTTTACGGGTTCAAGAAAAAATGTTGAACATTTAATGGATAATAGAGAATTTGAACTTATAAGACATGATATTATTGAACCGATTATTTTGGAAGTTGATCAGATTTACAATTTGGCTTGTCCTGCAAGTCCTATTCATTACCAGCATAATGCTATTAAAACCATTAAAACAAACGTTTTAGGTGTTACAAATATGCTTGATTTGGCAGATGAAACAAAGTCAAGAATTTTGCAGGCATCTACAAGCGAGGTTTACGGTGATCCGATTGTTCATCCTCAAAAAGAATCTTATTGGGGAAATGTTAATCCGATAGGTATTAGAAGCTGTTATGATGAGGGTAAACGTGTCGCAGAAGCTTTGATGATGGATTATCACAGACAGCATAATGTTGATATAAGAATTATCAGAATATTTAACACTTATGGCCCGAGAATGGCTCAAAATGACGGTCGTGTTGTTTCTAACTTTATAATTCAAGCTTTGAAAAACGAAGACATTACAATATATGGTGACGGTTCTCAAACACGTTCTTTCTGTTATGTAGATGATTTGGTTCGCGGAATGATTACGTTAATGAATACGGAAGATTTTATGGGACCTGTAAATGTCGGAAATGACGGTGAATATACGATTTTAGAATTGGCTAAAATGATTATAGAACTTGCAAATTCAAAATCTAAAATTGTATTTAAACCATTACCGTCAGATGATCCGACTCAGCGCAGACCTGATTTGACTTTGGCAAAAGAAAAACTGGGTTATGAGCCGACAATTCATGTTCGTGACGGTTTGATGAAAACGATTGAATATTTTGAAAAAGTAATATAAAAAAGTCTGAATATTCAGACTTTTTCTGGTAAAAATGTAAAATAGTCCTTGCAATTGTGCCTTTCATACTCTATAATATGATTGAGTTAAGAAAGGAGAGTTTATTATGTGGGAAAAGGATATTAACATTAACGATATTAAAGAAATTCGCACAAGAACTACTGTTTATTTTGGCGTTGGTGCAATTAAAAAAATTGACGATATCGCTAAAGTTTTAAAAGATAAAGGTGTTGATAAAGTTATCGTAATGTCAGGTAAACATGCTTATAAAGCAACAGGTGCTTGGGATTACGTTGAAAAGGCTTTGAAAGACCATGGTATCGGATACGTAAATTATGCTGAAGTTACTCCAAACCCAAATACTCATCATGTTAATGATGCTGCAAAACTTGCAAAAGATTTTGGTGCAAAAGGTGTAATTTCAATCGGTGGCGGATCTCCGACAGATGCAGGTAAATCAGTTGCTATATTGCTTGAATATCCTGACAAGACTGCTGAAGATATTTTTGAATTCAGATTTACACCTGAAAAGGCTGCACCTATTGTATCAATCAACTTGACACACGGTACAGGTTCTGAAACTAACAGATTTGCTGTTGTTACAAACCTTGAAAAGAACTTTAAACCTGCGATCGCTTATGATTGTATTTATCCTATGTTTGCAATTGATGACCCTCAATTAATGACAAAATTGTCACCAAAACAAACAAGATACGTTTCAATTGATGCTGTAAACCACGTTGTTGAAGCTGCAACTTCTACTGTTGCTTCTCCATATTCAATTTCATTGGCTATACAGGTTGTTCAATTGGTTGCAAAATACTTACCAAAAGCTATTGCAAATCCTGAAGATTTGGAAGCTCGTTATTATCTTGCTTACGCAGCTATGATGGGTGGTGTAAGCTTCGATAACGGTTTGTTACACTATACTCACGCTCTTGAACACCCATTGAGTGCTGTAAAACCTGAATTGGCTCACGGTTTAGGTTTGGCAATCTTGTTACCTGCCGTAATCAAAACAATTTACAAAGACAGACCGCATGTATTGGCTGAAATTTTGGCACCGATTGCACCGGGCTTGAC
>USJT01000025.1 GCA_900555175.1 uncultured bacterium | reverse complement strand
ATTCTAACCAAAGCCTAATGTGGCGGGTGGAGCGGCACGCTCCCTATTCGTTGAATTCTTGGATTGATATTGATTCAATTCCATCAATATTTTGATAAGTCTTATACAAATCCTGAATTGGATGACGACCAACAAAATCAAAAATTACAACTATTTTGGTTATATTTTCATCTTGTTTGCTCAATTTTCTTGAAATTTCAACCAAATATTTACTATTTTCAATTATATAATCATAAATTTCATTTGATTTATCATTTAGACAAGAAATATTCATTTTCAGACGTCTTGTATTTTTTGTGCTTGAAATAAGAAAATTCTTTTCAAAAAGTCTGATAGATACCAGTACAATTATTGAAAATACTGTTGATATTATGGCCAAAGTATACATACCTGCACCACATGCCATACCAATAGCTGCTGAAACCCACAAAGTAGCTGCAGTTGTAAGTCCAAAAACAGTTGCGCCATGGCGAAACACTGTTCCTGCGCCAATAAAACCGATACCAGTTACAACTTGAGCTGCGACACGTGCCGTATCACGGGTTCCAAGTTCATTTCCCGTAACAGAAACTTCAGGGAAGCCGTATATAGAAATTATTGTAAATATACAAGCACCAATACAAACTAAAATATTAGTTCTCAGACCTGCATACTTATTTGTCATTTCACGTTCAAGGCCGATTGCAAATCCTAAAAGCAATGCTGATAAAACTCTTATAACTAAAGTCAAATCAAAACCGATGCCAATATTTGCTAAATCCATTAAATTTTCTCCAAATGTTGTTTATCTTATTTTGCTTTTTGGGTCAAGCACATCTCTTATTGTATCACCTATAAGGTTAAAAGCCAATACCGCAATAAAAATTAAAAAACCGGGAGTCAAAAGCCAAGGACGATAGATTATATTTGTATATTCTTGAGCCTCTTTCAACATATTACCCCAGCTTGCATCAGGTTGTTGAATACCAAGCCCTAAAAAGCTCAAACCTGATTCAGACAAAATATAAGAAGGTACTGATAAAGTTATTGCGACGATTACATAACTTGTAGTCTGTGGCAAAATATGTTTCACGATAATTCTAAAATTTGAAGCACCAATAGATTTAGCAGCCTGCACATATTCCTGATTTTTTATAGACAAAACCATTCCTCTGACAACTCTTGCAAATCCTGCCCAACCAATAAGAGCAAGGATTACGACAATAAGCATAAACCTTTGAATGCTTGTCATTCCTGATGGCAAAATGGAAGCCAATATGATTAACAGATAAAAACTTGGAATAGACATAACAGCTTCTGCAAATCTCATCATAATCATATCGACTTTCCCGCCGAAATATCCTGCAATTCCGCCATATAAAAGTCCAATCGGGAACAATACAAACAGTGCTAAAAATCCAATAGTCATTGATATTCTTCCACCGAATAAAATTCTTGAAAAGACATCACGCCCATTAATATCAGTTCCTAATAAGAATAATCTTCCGTTATCATCTGTTGTTACAAGATGGCGTTTCATAGGGATTAAGCCTAAAAATTTATACGGCTGACCTTTTGCGAAAAATTTAACATAATGCTTTTGACTTCTATCCAGCGTATAAACAATTTTTAAATTATACGGATCAAATTCTCTTTTATAATTATAAGTGTATGGTCTTGAAAATTTACCGTGTTCATCAATAGTAAAAATCTTTGATGGCGGAACATAAGCCATAGACCTATCGGAAAAATCTTTTGTATAAGGTGCGATAAAATCTGCAAATAATAATGAAAAATATATTATTCCAAGTACAATCAGCGCAATTCTTGCGAATTTATCCTTCCATAATTGCTTAATCAAATCTCTTATCATGCCTGACTCCCTTCTCTGATACGAGGATCAGTAATAATAAGCAGAATATCTGCAATCAAATTACCTAAAATCAACATTATAGCCCCCATCATTAAAGAAGCCATAACAAGATTTATATCAGATTTCAAAACAGCTTCCAAAATCAAACGGCCAAGCCCCGGATATTGAAACACGTATTCTGTCAAAGCAGCACCACTCAAAAGACCTGCAAATTCAAATCCTAAAAGTGTAATCAAAGGATTAACAGCATTTCTCAAAGCATGTTTGAATATTACCTTAAATTCACTAAGCCCTTTAGCCCTTGCAAATTTTACATAATCACTATCCAATACATCCAAAAGATTTCCTCTCATCTGTCTTTGCAATCCTGCTAAAGATAAAGTAAATAAAACAGTTACAGGCAAAACCAAATGATGAGTAATATCTAAAAACTTTTGCGGGAAAGTCATTTCCATAAAATTAGAGCTTGTAAGTCCGCCAACAGGGAACCAACCCGTCTTAACCGCAAATATTAAAAGCAAAACAGCAAAGAAAAATGATGGAATTGCCATCCCGATACTAGTCAAAACAGTTAACACTCTATCAAAAGGAGTTTTCCAATAAATTGCTGCAAGAATTCCCAAAGGCACACCGACTGACCACGATAAAAATATTACGATAATCGTTAATAACAATGTATTTGGAATACGTTCTTTTAATTTTGTGCTAACATGTTCACCGTTAGATGTAACCCCTAAATCACCTTTAATAAAAGACTTTGCCCATTTCCCGTATTGAACAATTATCGGTTTATCGAGCCCTAATCTTTCGGTTTCCTTTTGCAAAGTTTCTTTTGAAACAGAAGGGTTAAGTCTAAGTTCAGCCAAAGGATCAACTGGAGACAAACGTATTATAAAAAAGCTTATTAATGAAACTATAATAAGTAATGGAATTGTTTGAAGTATTCTTTTTAATATATATATTAAAATTTGCATTATTTTATAAAAATCTCCTCTATATTATGAGTTACTCCTCCCAAACTTGTCGGATATATGTTTTGGAATTTGTTTCTCAAAGCAACAATTCTGATTGGTGAATAAATATAAATTAAAGGTTTTTCATCATACACAATTTTTTGGTATTCATCATAATATTTTTTTCTATCCTCAAATTTTGTAGCTAAAGCCCCTTGAGTATATAAATAATCCAAACGTTTTTCAAAATCATATCGAGGGCTGTTCAAATCTTTTTCTAATCTTTGATTAAATATGTGCAAAGTTCCATCAGATAACCAAACATTTTTACCCCCGTTAGGCTCTAAAGGCGAACCGGTAAATCCCATTATTACCATATCCCAATCAAGCGTTGCCATAAGTTTATTTACAAGAGAATTGAATTCTATCGGTTTGAAATTAACCTTCATTCCTAAATCTTCAAGATCTTGTTTTACCATAACTCCGATGGCTTCACGCTCGGTATTTCCTGCATTCGTATATAAATCAAATTCTACATGATTTCCGAATTTGTCAATCAAATGACCTGCCTTATCCCAACTAAAGCCTGATTTTTTCAACAACTCTTTTGACTTTTCAATATTTCTGTCATACCCCTTCAGGCTTTTATTCAAAAATATTGAATTTAATGTTTCAGGCGTAAACAAAGGTTCTGCAAGCCCGTTTGCGATATTAAACACCATATTTTTTCTATCAATAGCATAATCTACTGCCTGACGGAAATTTTTATCCTGAAACCACACTTGCTTTTTAGGATCAACATAATATTTTCCTTTATCATTTTTACGGTTGTTCATATTCATTGCAATATACATAGTTCCTGTATCAGGGCCTATATTATAAACCGTAAAATCTCCATGTTTTTCCATTTCTTTAAATCTGGCAACATTTGCACCTTGCAGGCTTATCTCATCTAATTCTCCACCTTCAAATTTTAAAACCTGATTGTTTATATCGCCGACAATTAAATATACAATTTTTTCTAAATACGGAAGCTTTTTATCATCTTTATTGATTACGTAATAATTAGGATTTCTTTCAAACACAACCCTTTGAGCAGGAACGTATTCTTTTAATTTAAACGCACCTGAGATTACAAAATCTTTTGGCGGCGTATTTGTAGAAAGGAAACCTTCAAAATAAGCTTTTCCTTTTTTTACGGCAGGTTCAAAAACATGTTTTGGCGCAATCGGAGAAGATAACATTCTCAAAAACGGTGCAAAAGGTTCAGGCGTGACAAATTTTACCGTATAATTATCAATTTTTTCAACAGTCGGTAATTTTCCGTCAATTACGATTGAATCTCTTATTGATGTATTTCCAAACCCGTCTAAAATTATATTTTGCCAAGTAAACACGACATCATCAGCAGTAATAGGCTTTCCGTCTGACCATTTTATACCATGCCTCAATTTTACAATATATTCTTTACCATTCACGGTAAATGATTTTGCAAGTTTAGGAATTGTATCACCTGTCACAGGATCAGTTGTCACAAGTCCGTCATACATAATTTCAGACATTTGAGAAGATATGTTATCTTTTGAATTAAACGGATTGAATGTTTTTGGACCTTCTCCAATAGTTGAAGATACAAAAGTTCCGCCAAACATTCCAACAGGAGTCTGAGATTGAAGATAATCTACCCCGTTTATAGTAACATTTTTTTCAATTGGGTAATTTTCATTTTGAACTTGAGCTTTTTCTCTCAAAACAGGCTTTTGAGAGTCATCGACATCAGCTTTGATACAAGCTTTCCCAAGCCCTAAAACAATTAATAAAACTAAGATAACATAAATAACCCGTTTCATAGTTTTAGGATAACATAAATATAAATTTTGTTTATAGCCCGAGTGATGACTTTATTTTATTCCCAAATTTTGCATTGTTTATCTTTTATGTAATCCATATTTTTCCCATAAATAACTTGAGCAGTACAGGCATCGCCACGTGTAATAAAATAATCACTATCAATAACACCTTTAACCCCACCTGGAACAATTTTATCTTCAAAAACAACAAACGTAAATAAATCAATTCCTAATGTATTTGGAGGTGCTGAACCATTAACATCTGTCCTTAAATAGCCACATGGGGCAGTATTACTACAAGGAGGTTCAAAAGTTAAAGAATCAATTAACACACCATCATTTAATATTGCTTTTGAATGTCTGCTATCTCTATTTAAGTTAACACCATACCCTGTTGAGCCGATTGATTTATATTCAACATCAGGGAAACATCCTTGTTCATTTTTTCCGCAAAACTTTACATAATTCATATATGGTAATAAATAATACAAAATATCTTCTTCATCTTTATCAGATGATTCATAATAAACTAAATTCCAATTATTAATATCACCGTTATCTTGTTTAGCCCTTATATATGCATTACTGATAACAGAATAAAATTTGTTGAGTTTTGAAATATATACATGAATTTTATAATTCTGTATTAAAGAAGGTAACGTAAGTGCCGCTACAACACCAATTATTCCTAATGTTATTAATACTTCAGCTAAAGTGAATGCAGATTTATAATAGAAAAAAGATAAAAATTTTGAAAACTTATTTTTGTAATAACAACCTATACTTTTGGTATTAAGGGTATTTATTAGCTCAGAACGCCCCCCCCCCGATGTTTTTCATCAAATAATCTTTTCATAAACAGCTCCTTTTATATACTTCAAACTATATAATTATTTTAATATATTTTTTGTATTTTTTCAACATTTAAATAATATCTAAAATTAAATGGAAAAAATTAATTTTTCCTTAAGAAAATTAATTTTTTTGCAAATCCGTTATATAAATATAATGTACATGTCATCCTGAATTTATTTCAGGATCTGGTTTAAGATTTTAAAATAAGTTCAGAATGACAGATTAGGAGAAAAGGAGAGAATATTATGTTAAAACCATTAGGCGACAGAATTGTTATCAAAGTTATTGAAGATACTGAACAAACTTCAGGCGGAATTTTTATTCCTGAAAGTGCAAAAGAAAAACCTCAAAAAGGTGAAGTTGTTGCAGTAGGTGCTGGTAAAATTAACGACAAAGGAGAAAGAGAACCAATGGACGTTAAAGTTGGCGAAACAATCCTTTACGCAAAATATGCCGGAACTGATATTAAAATGGACGGCGTAGAATACAAAATTCTATCAGTAAAAGATGCATTAGCAATTATTGAATAATAAACAATCTCCCAGAATTTATTTCAGGAGTTCTTGTTTATCAAATGCTGAAAGCAATTTTCAGCACGACAATACAGTAAGGAGAAATAAGAAAAATGGCAAAACGTATAGTATTTAATGAAGAAGCAAGAAAATCGCTTCTTAAAGGTATAGATGCAGTAGCAGATGCAGTTAAAGTAACACTTGGACCAAAAGGCAGAAACGTAATTTTAGAAAAGAAATACGGTGCTCCTCAAATCGTTAACGATGGTGTTACAATCGCAAAAGAAATTGAACTTAAAGACGGTCTTGAAAATTCAGGAGCTCAATTATTAAAAGAAGTTTCATCAAAAACAAATGATGTAGCAGGTGACGGTACAACAACAGCATCAGTATTGGCTCAAGCAATCGTAAGAGAAGGTTTGAGAAACTTGACAGCAGGTGCAAACCCAATGTCAATGAAACGTGGTATTGATAAAGCAGTTGAACTTTCTGTAAAAGAAATCAAAGAAATGTCAAGACCTGTAAATACAAAAGAAGAAATCGCACAAGTTGCAGCAATTTCAGCAGGTAACAACAAAGAAATCGGCGAATTAATCGCAGAAGCAATGGAAAAAGTTGGCCACGATGGTGTTATCACTGTTGAAGAAAGCAAATCTTTCGGAACAAACTTAAAAGTTGTAGAAGGTATGCAATTTGATAAAGGTTACTTATCACCATACTTTGTAACAGATGCTGAAAGAATGGAAGCAGTATTAGAAGATGCTTATGTATTCTGTTGCAACAAGAAAATCAACCTAATTTCAGACTTAGTACCATTATTGGAACAAGTTGCTCGTGACGGAAGATCATTGTTATTGATTGCAGAAGATGTTGAAGGCGAAGCTTTAGCAACATTAGTTGTAAACACAATGAGAAAAGTATTAAGAGCAGTAGCAGTTAAAGCTCCTGGATTTGGTGACAGAAGAAAAGCAATGTTAGAAGATATCGCAATTCTAACAGGCGGCGAAATGTTCACAGAAGAACTTGGTATCAAGCTTGAAAACGTAACAACTCAAATGTTAGGTAAAGCAAAACGTGTTACAGTAACAAAAGACGAAACAACAATCGTTGTAGGCGATGAAACAAAACAAGCTGTACAAGACAGAATTCGCCTAATCAGAAAACAAATCGAAACATCTGATTCAGAATACGATAAAGAAAAACTTCAAGAACGTGTAGCAAAACTATCAGGTGGCGTTGCAGTAATCGAAGTTGGTGCAGCATCAGAAGTTGAATTAAAAGAAAGAAAATTAAGAATTGAAGATGCTCTTAACGCAACTCGTGCAGCAAATGAAGAAGGTATTGTTCCTGGTGGTGGTGTTGCACTTGTAAGAGTTCAACAAAAATTGTCACAACTTATTGACTCAACAAAATTCTCATCAGATGATGAAAAAATCGGTTTCAAAATCTTAACAGCAGCCCTAGATGTACCTCTAAGAGCAATCGCTCACAACGCAGGTGCTAAAGCAGATGTTGTAGTTGATACAGTAACTTCACACGAATCAGCTTACGGTTATGATGCATTAAACGATGAATACGTTGATATGTTCAAATCAGGTATCGTAGATCCTGCAAAAGTTACAAGATCAGCTTTACAAAACGCTGCATCAGTAGGTTCAATGTTATTGACAACTGAAGCTGCTATTGTTGATATTCCTGAAGAAAAACCTGAAATGCCTCCAATGCCTGGTGCAGGTATGGGCGGTATGATGTAATCGAATTCATCAATACAAAAATAAAAAAGATAAGGCTTGATAAAAAATCAAGCCTTATTTTTTTTAATCAAATAAAACACTTGATAAATAACGTTCTCCTGTATCCGGAATTATTACAACAATTAACTTGCCATCATTATCACTCATTTTTGCAAATTCTAATGCTGCATACATCGCTGCACCTGATGAAATTCCGCAAAGTATACCCTCATCAGTTGCCAATTTTCTTGCTGTTTCAACAGCATCAATATCACCAACAGGATATATTACATCTACAACGCTTCTATCAAAATTTCTTGGGACAAAGTTTGCTCCTATTCCTTGAATTGCATGAGAATTAGCAGGTTTCCCGGCCAAAACCTGAGATCTGAATGGTTCTATCGCAACAATTTTAATATTAGGATTTTTCTTTTTTAACCCTCTTCCAATACCTGTAATCGTTCCGCCTGTGCCGACTCCTGCAATTACTATATCAACTTTGCCATCTGTATCGTTCCAAATTTCTTCCGCTGTTGTTTTTTCATGAATTTCAGGATTTGCAGGATTATTAAATTGCATAGGAATAAATGAATCAGGGAACTGATCTCTCAATTCCATTGCCTTGTCAATAGCACCTTTCATTCCCTTAGAAGCTTCCGTCAAAACAATTTCTGCACCATAGGCTTTTAATAACTTTTGTCTTTCCAAACTCATATTCTCAGGCATTGTAAGAATCATCTTATAACCTTTTATGGCACACACCATAGCAAGTCCAATACCTGTATTTCCGCTGGTAGGTTCAATGACAACAGCTCCTGGAGTCAAAAGACCTTTTCTCTCTGCATCTTCAATCATATTTAATGCCGGTCTATCTTTTATTGAACCCGCAGGATTAAAACTCTCTATTTTGGCTGCAATAGTTGCGCATCCATTTGAGTTTAACTTATTTATTTTTACTAAAGGTGTATTGCCTATTAAATCTAAAACATTCTTTGCTATTTTCATCTTAAAAGCCTCTGAGATAAATAATATAAAAGGGTTGATTAAAAATCAACCCTCAATTTATATATATGGAGATTATGCAAAAAGATTATTTAACTTAATCTGCAGGAGCAGCTTCTAAAGGACAAGGGCCTTCAGGGCCAAATCCTGGACGTGGGCCTGGGTGTCCACCTCTTTTATGTCTTTTTTCGAAGTTCTTACGACCTTCTTCTTTCATTTTTTTCAATTCTTTAAGTTGTTTTTTAGTCAAAATTGCTTCAAAATTTTTCATATTTTGCATACGCAATTCATGAGCTTCACGTTTTAGAGCTCCGATTTCTTTTTGCAATTCTGCAATTTTTTCTTGTTGCATTTGAACTGCCATTTTTGAACGTTTTACAGCTTCGATTTCTTGACGTTTTTCTTTCATTTTTTCCATAATAGGCTTCATTTGTTCGAAGCTTTGTTTGTGCATTTCTTTAATTTTAGCTTTTTGTTCATCTGTCAATTTTAATCTTTTTTCAAATTCAGCCTGACGTTTTTTGAATTCAGGATTTCTTGGAGGTCTTTTAGCCTCTGGAGCAGCAGGTGCAGAAACTGCAGCCGGAGTATCTTTAGTTGCTGCAGGAGCTGTTGTTTCTGCTGCGAAACACATTGCAGAACTTGCAAATACTAATACACTAGCC
>USJT01000024.1 GCA_900555175.1 uncultured bacterium | reverse complement strand
TTTTGTGAATTAGCTAAAGAGCCTGTGTTATTAACATATTTTGCTCCGGCTAATTTAAAGACTGATTCTGCGACAAAATTGTTGCTGTTTGCAAGTATTTCTTCAATAGCCTTATCCATCTGATGTTTTACTTCTGAGACCAGATAAACATTTGATGATGGAACTTTTTTCTGCATAAATGCGCCGTAGTAATCCATTTTTGCAGATCGAATTGCATCTTCCATCCTTAAAATAAAATATCTTTTAGGGTGGTTGATTGGAATGTATTGGGTAATTTGTTTATTTATTGTCCCTTCAACTTTTAAAATATCAGGTGAAATACTATTATTTCTGCTGATTTCTACTTTATTTTCTTTCCCTGTTGTTACAAGGTTCATAAATGTTGTCGGGTAGAATTTTGATGTGTAAATTGATGCTGGAGCACCAAGTGTTGTCGGTGTAATAATTATACCGAGTTTATTACCGTCAATGTTATAGGAACTGAATTTTGGCATAAGCGGGTTTAAATCATCATCCCATTGCCAGCCTTCTCCCCATTCCGTGCTGTCAAAAATATAGTCATCAATATATATGGCTTTTGGAGAAACTACTTTTTTCTCTTTTACGGCTTTTTCAAACAAATTATTTAGACCTGCTGAAGTTAAGAATGGATCTGCCCCAAGTTTTATGAATAATTCGTTGTTGGTATTTTTATATAATTTTGTTGAAAATTCGTAGTTCTTTCCGAGTTTGTCTATTGATGCTGTCAGGGTTATAAGTTTCATTGTTGATGCAGGCATGGAAGGCTTGTTTTCGTGAAGCTCATAAACCGCTTTCCCCGTTTCTAAATCTCTGACAGAAACGGATACACTACCTTTATTTATGCCTGAATCTGAAATTGTTGAATCAATTGCTGAGGCAAAAACTTTTGATTGTATCCCTAATATTACCGTTAAACTCATTAAAAGAACTAAGATTTTTTTCATTTAACCTCGTAAGATTTTCTTATATCATTCATACAAGTACATTTTTCTCTGAATTCATACATTGGAGCAAAATCTAAAGTTGCTGAAAATGCACCTTCTTTTTGGTCTTTGATTTCTGATATTGTATCTCCTTTGTAATCAATAATTCTTGAGTGACCGATATTCCATTCGCCGTTTTCGATGTAGCCTGATTGAGTTAGAGCAACCATATATGCTTGGTTTTCAACAGCTCTGCATCTTGTCATACATTCCCATGGTATAGGCTTTTTTAATCCCCAGGCTGCACAATTTATAAAAAGATCAGCTCCTGCTTTTCTGTATGCTCTGTAAATTTCAGGAAATCTAATATCATAACATATTGTTAAACCTGTTTTTACTCCTTCAATATCAACCATAACAGGATTTTTGCCAACTTCTACAAATGTTCCTTCATCACTTCCGTAATATGAGAATAAGTGGTTTTTGGAATATAAAGCAACAAGTTCGCCTTTTCTGTTTAATACAGGACAGGTGTTGTAATAATGTTCATCTGATTTGGAAATGAAGCTTCCGCCAACAACCCATGTATTATAATCCTTTGCTATGTCTGAAAGAAGTTTAATTGTTTCACTGTTTTTAATTTCTTCTGCCGATTCTCTAAAATGTTTTGGTCCCCAGCCGACAGTCCAAACTTCAGGCAAAACAATAATATCAACTCCTTTTTTGATATCTCTTTGAACAAGAGATGATACTTTATCAAAATTTGCTTTTTTATCCCCAATCTTTGAACACATCTGTATTGCAGATATGTTTAATTCTTTTTCTTTTTGTCCCATAATCCTTGTTTTTTAGCCTCGTTATATATTTCAGGTGCTTTTGCATCTAAATTTAAAAGTTCATTTTTAATTTTTTCTTTAATTTCTGAAAGCTCTTCATTAGTAGCATCTTGTTTTACGTATATAGGTTCTGCGTATATGTTTAAAATATTACATAATCCGCAAGGGACTTTCATTTTGTCCCAGGAAGGAAGGCTTACAAATGATTTTTGCGGAGAAAACCAAGTAACCGGAATAATTGGAGCTCCGGAAAGTTGTGCCAATTTAATGGCTCCGTTTTTAACTTTATGTAATGGACCGTGAGGCCCGTCAACCATTATTGCAACGCTTTCTCCATTCTTTAATCTTTCAAGCATTTGCATTGTTGATTCAACGGAACCTTTTTTGCCTGAGGAACCTCTTACGACTTTAAATCCCCAATTTTCACAAACACTTGCAACAATTTGTCCGTCAATAGAATTACTGATTAATACACTTAAATTTTTTCTGTCCTTAATCCCATGCACAAGTAATTGATTCGCATGCCATAGTGCAAATATGCAAGGTGGATTTTTGGGATGATTATGATTTTCTATGTGTGTAAATATTTCTTGGAATCTTAAAATCCTATATACCGCACTTGTTAAAAATTTAAGGTTGCTGTCATTAATCAATCTTACCATGCTCTGATTATATCATAAAATTTGTTTTAATTATTTTATTTGTAAATCGCTAAACTTGCACAAATTCTTTTTTGCGGTATGATTATTGCAAAAGTATTAAGTAAAATAAAGGATGAAAATATGAAAGTAACTTTAGAAAAAGAAAAAGAAAATGTAGTAAAATTAGATATTACAATTCCTGCAAAAGATGCAGCAGATGCTTATAACAAAGCAGTTCACAAAATTTCTCAATATGTAAATATTGACGGCTTCAGAAAAGGAAAAGCTCCACGTGCTGTTGTTGAAAGACATGTTGGTACTGAAAGAATTAAACAAGAAGCTATCGAAAACTTGATGCCAAAAGCAATTAACCAAGCTGTTGTAGATAACGACTTGGATTTAATCGCTCAACCATATATTACAAATTACAATTTCAATGTTGGTGAAGATTTAACAGTTACTGCAAAAGCTGAATTAAGACCGGAAGTTACTCTTGGTCAATATAAAGGTTTGACTCTTGAAGTAAAAGATTCTCCAATCGAAGAAGATGCAATGCAAAAATCTATCGACAATCTTTTGAAACAACACAGTGAACAGGTTACAGTTATTGACAGACCGACAAAAGATACTGATATCGCAGTAATCGATTTTGAAGGTACTGCAAACGGTGAAAAAATCAAAGGAGGAGATGCAAAAAATTACCCTCTTGATTTAGCTCATTCTAATTTTATTCCTGGTTTTGCTGAACAAATCGTTGGTAAAAACTTGAATGATGAATTTGATATCAAGGTAACTTTCCCAGAAGATTACCACGATGAAAAATTGAAAGGTCAACCTGCAACTTTCAAAATTAAAATTAACGAAATTAAAGAAAGAAAAGTCCCTGAACTTAATGATGAATTTGCTCAAAAAGTTGGCCCATTCAAAACAGTTGATGAATTAAAAGCTGATATTCAAAAATATCTTGAATCACAACGTGAAAGAACTAATAAAATGAATTCCGAAAACGAAGTATTCAAAACTGTTGTAGACGCTGCAAAAGTTGATATTCCTCAATCAATGATTGACAGAGAAGCTAATTCTTTGAGAGAAGAATATAAACAAAGACTTGCAGCTCAAGGTATTAATTGGGATGCTCTTGTAAAATCTCAAGGCGAAGATCAATTATTGAAAAACTTGAACGAAGATGCACTTGTAAGAATTAAAAATTCTTTAGTAATCGATAAGATTGCAAAAGAAGAAAATATCAAGCTTGAACAAAAAGATATTGAAAATAAATTTACTCAATTAAGTGCAGCTTACGGATTGAAACCTCAAGACTTGATTAAACAATTAGGTCAAAATCCTCAAGTTCTTGCTTCTATTTCTCAACAAGCTTTGAATGAAAAAGTAAGAGATTTCTTGAATGCAAACAACAAAGTTGAAATCAAGTAAAAATTTCAAATAATATATGTGCCGTATTTACAACGGCACATTTTTGATTAATATTATAAAAAGTTATACAATGAATATTAATATGTTTGGTAAAAAGTATTATCAAACACGAGATAAAAAGAAAGGGAATTAATCATGAGTTTTGTACCCGTTGTAATAGAGCAATCCAGCAGAGGTGAACGTTCTTTTGATATCTTTTCAAGATTGTTAAGAGAGAGAATTATTTTCTTGGGAACTCCTATTGATGACATGGTTGCAAATTTAATCGTTGCTCAATTGTTATTGTTAGATAGTGAAAATCCTGAAAAAGATATTATGCTATATATAAACAGCCCAGGTGGTTCTGTAACTGCAGGTTTTGCTATTTATGATACTATGCAGCATATCAGAGCAGATGTTTCTACAATTTGTTTAGGTCAAGCTGCTTCAATGGGCGCATTCCTTTTATCTTCAGGTGCTAAAGGAAAACGTATGGCTTTACCTCATTCTCGTGTACTTATTCACCAACCTCTAGGCGGTGCTCAAGGTCAGGCTACTGATATTGAAATTCAAGCTGCTGAAATTATAAGAATTAAAAAATCATTGAACGAAATTCTTGCTTCAAATACAGGTCAGTCTATTAAGAAAATTGAAAAAGATACTGATCGTGATTATATTATGACTCCTGCCGAAGCACTTGAATACGGTATGATTGATAAAGTTATTTCAAGAGATGCAATTAAGTAAGAAAGAAAGGATAGGCTTGTATTTTTAAATAAAACTATTTAAAAATGTAGGCTGTGGTGTAAGAAATGCCAAAACATGATGACAGTAGATTAAAATGTTCATTTTGCGGAAAATCTCAAGATCAAGTAAAAAAATTGATTGCAGGTCCTGAAGTTTATATTTGCGATGAATGTGTAGAACTTTGTAATCAGATACTTGATGAAGAATTCTTTGAAAATAAAGATAAGGAAAACGGTGGAGAAGAAGCTAAAGCTGAAGAAAAACCTATTCCAAAACCTCATGAAATAAAAGCATATCTTGATGAATATATTGTTGGTCAGGATGATGCCAAAAAAGTTTTATCAGTTGCTGTTTATAATCACTACAAGAGATTAAAACACAATAAAGAAGCTGATTTGAAGGATAATGTTGAAATTCAAAAGTCAAATATTCTTCTTGTCGGACCGACAGGTTCAGGTAAAACTTTATTGGCTCAAACGCTTGCAAAAATGTTAGATGTACCTTTTGCTGTTGCAGATGCAACTACTTTGACCGAAGCAGGGTATGTCGGTGATGATGTTGAAAATATATTACTTCGTTTATATCAAAATGCTGATTTTGATTCTTCAAAAGCTGAAAGAGGTATTATATATATCGATGAAATTGATAAGATTTCAAGAAAATCTGAAAATACATCTATTACCCGTGATGTTTCAGGTGAAGGTGTTCAACAGGCTTTATTGAAGATGATTGAAGGTACTGTTGCACATGTTCCGCCTCAAGGGGGAAGAAAACATCCGCATCAAGAATTTATCGAAATTGATACAAGCAATATATTATTTATTGTTGGTGGTGCGTTTGTAGGTTTGGAAAAAATCGTTGAACGCAGAGCAGGTGAAGGTATTTCTGTTGGGTTTGGTGCAAAAGCTCCTATGACTCAAGCTGAAAAAGATGCCGCTGCTGTTAAAATGCTTAAGAAATTGCAGCCTGAAGACTTGTTAAAATTTGGTTTAATTCCTGAATTTATAGGTCGTGTTCCAATTTATGCAGTTCTTGATGAATTGAATGAAAAAACATTGAAGATGATTTTGACAGAACCTAAAAATGCTGTTCTTAAACAATATAAATGTTTATTGGAAATGGATGGTGTTGATTTGGAATTTGAACCTGAAGCTATTGATTTGATTGCTCAAGAAGCTATCAAACGTAAGACAGGTGCAAGAGCATTAAGATCAATTGTTGAAGAGATAATGCTTGATGTTATGTATGATGTTCCAACCAAAAAGGATATAACAAAATTTGTTGTAACTGCTGATATGGTAAGGAACAGAAAAAATGCTGAGGTTGTACCTCTTCCGACAACTGTAAAAGATAAGGAAATTACAGCATAGAATAAGTTATAAAAGGCGGTTTTAATAATCGCCTTTTTTAGTAATTAATTACTTAACATATTTGTAAAACATGCTGTTTTATGAAAAAATATATATATGGCAGAAAATAAAACTTTAATATTAATAGATGGACATGCATTGGCTTTTAGGCAATATTATGCTTTAGAAAGAAGCAATATGAGAACTTCTGACGGCACTCCGACATGGGCTGTTTATGGCTTTTTTAAAGCTATATTTGACCTTTTAAAAAATAATGATTTGAATGCTGATGCTATTGCCGTTGCATTTGATGTAAGTCATAGAACTTTTCGTACTGAAACTTTTTCGGATTATAAATCAAATCGTGCTGCTATGCCTGATAATATGCAAATCCAAATGGGTTTAATTTTTGAAGGATTAAAGGCATTTAATATTCCTATTTATACAAAAGAGGGATTTGAGGCGGATGATGTCATCGGAACAATTTCTAAAAAAGCATGCGAACTAGGACATAAAGTTTTGATTTTGACTGGTGATCAGGACGCTTTTCAGCTAGTTGATAAAGATGGTTGCGTGAAGGTTATTTTGCCTTCAAAAGGTGAGTTGATTGAATATAATTGGGATAAAATTTATGAAAAATTAGGGGTTTATCCAAATCAGGTTATAGATTATAAAGGCCTGCGAGGAGATGTGTCTGACTGCATACCCGGGGTTAAGGGGATAGGCGAAAAAACTGCTCAAAAACTTCTTGCAAAATATTCTACTCTGGATAATGTTCTTGCTGATTGTGAAAATATTCCTGAAAAATCAATAAGAGAAAAAATTTGTGCAGGAAAAGAGCAGGCTAAGTTAAGTCAATATCTTGCAACTATTGTTAGAAATCTTGATATTGATTTCGATTTTGATAAAACAAAGGTTGATTTGCCTGAGGTTTCTGTTGTTACTGAATTTTTGAAAAAAATGCAGTTTTACACATTTATCAAAAATATTAACGAGATTTTATATTCTTTTGACAAGGTTGAAGGTGCTGTAAATATTCCTTCAGTTGAAAAAAAAGGAACTATGCAGTTAGGATTTTTTGCTGATGCTGTAAATGAAGAAATTAATAAAGAAAGTGATTTTAAATTTGATAAAAAATTGATTACTGATTCTTCAGATTTATCACAAATGATTGATGAATTGAAAGGGCAATCATTGATTGCTTTCAATATTTATGCTGATGTAAAAAATGCGATTACGTCAGATGTTGTAGGTGTTGCGTTTGCATATAATTCAAATATTTCTGCTGATTCTAAAATATCAGTTCAAACAGATAGTAACAGTGTGACAAAAACTTTTTATATTCCGCTAAAACATTCAAATGCTGAAAATCAGTTGAGAATTGATGATGTAATTGGTTTGTTAAAACCTATATTTGAAGATGAAAATATTAAAAAAACTGCTCATGATGTGAAAACGCAATTTAATATTTTAAGAAATATTGATATTAATGCAAAAGGCATAATTTTTGATACTGTATTAGCAAGTTATGTGAAAGATCCGCAAAGAAATCATGAACTTGATATTCAGGCTATGGAACAATTAAACCATGCAGTTCCTGCTTTTGCACCATTTGAAAAGAATAAGAAAAAGCAAATTTCATTTAAAGATGCAAATCTTGATAGTGTTTTTGATTTTGCGACTGATGAAGCTTTTTGTATTCTTGAACTTACTCGTTATTGGGTTAAAAATCTTGATGAGAAGGAGCTTGAACTTACTTATAATGTAGAAGTTCCTTTAACATTTGTGCTTGCTGATATGGAATATACAGGTGTTGCGGTTGATGAAAGTTATTTGCATGAATTGACAACATTTATGAATAATGAATTGTCAAAAATTGAAGGTAAAATCTATGATTTGGCAGGACAACCTTTCAATATAAATTCTCCTCGTCAGGTTGGTGAAGTTTTATTTGATAAGATGGGACTTAAAGCAAAGAAAAAACGTGGTAAAACAAGTTATTCTACAAATGCTGCTGTGCTTGAAGAGTTGGCTGAAGATTATGAAATAGCAAAATTAATTTTGGATTACAGAAGATATTCAAAGTTGAAATCAACTTATACAGAGGCACTTCCTGCATTGATTGATAGAAAAGATAACAGAATTCATACAACTTATAATCAGACTGTTACTGCAACAGGCAGATTGTCTTCTTCAAATCCTAATTTGCAAAATATACCTGTCAGAACTGAAGAAGGTAATAAGATTAGAAACGCATTTGTTGCCGGAGATAGAGAAAACGGGCTTATATTATCTGCGGATTATTCTCAGATTGAGCTAAGATTGTTGGCTCACATAAGTCAAGATAAGCATTTGCAAGAAGCATTTAATAGCGGAGTAGATGTTCATACCTTAACTGCTTCAAAGGTTTTTGATGTACCGGTTGAAGAAGTTACTAAAGAAATGCGTTATAAATCAAAGGCTGTAAATTTTGGAATAATATACGGGCAAAGCAAATACGGTCTTGCAAAAGCTTTAGGAATTTCAAATGCTGAGGCGGAAACTTTTATAAATAAATATTTTGCAACTTATTCAAAAGTAAAAGCTTATATGGAGGCTACTGTTTTGCAAGCTGAAGAAAACGGTTATGTACAAACGATATTCGGCCGCAAAAGATATTTATCAACAGAACTTTCAAGCTCAAACGGTATGATAAGAGAATTTGCAAAACGTGCTGCAATTAATCAGCCAATGCAAGGTACTGCTGCTGATTTAATGAAAATTGCAATGATTGATTTTGCAAAAAAATTGAAAGAAAATAATTTAAAATCAAAAATGATTATGCAGGTTCACGATGAACTTGTGGTTGAAGTTTATAAACCCGAACTTGAGATTGTATCAAAATTAGTAAAAGAGGCAATGGAATTGAATCAACCTTTATCAGTTCCGCTTGTTGTCGATGTGAATGTAGGTGAATCATGGAAAGAACAATAAAATATTTTATAACTTTTTTATGCGTTTTATTTTTAAGTCAAATTTCTGTAAAGGCGGATGATTTGTTGTTGAGTACGCTTGTTACTCCTCAAAATGTAAATTTCAATATTTGCACAAGAACTTATAAACTTTCACCTGAAAAATTGTTTTATATGGCTCTTGCAAGTGCTAATGCAAACAGATTTACGGTTGAGGAGATGCAGTCTAAAACAGGTTATATATTGTTTAATGCTGTAAATAAAGATTATCTTGCAAGCGTTGTAAAAGTTGATAGCAATCATTCTATGTTAAAAATTACGCCGACAAATAACAATTACTTTTTCCAACCGGGAGTCGTTTTGAATTTCTTTAGATATATTGATTTATACGGTGCAACTCCGGTTGTAGGACTTCCTAAAATTTAGGAATTTAAAGTTTCAAATGCAGTATCAATAATTTCTTTGATATTAAAATCTTCAGCTTTTTCAGTTTTATCTGTTGAAAGCCAAACTAAATATTCAATATTCCCTGACGGACCTTTTATTGATGAAAATGTAAGTCCTTTAATTGTATATCCAAGATTTTTTGCAAAATTTATTACATTTTCAATAACTTCAAAATGTACTTTTTTATCTCTTACAACCCCGCCTTTTTCAACTTTTTCTTTCCCTGCTTCAAATTGAG
>USJT01000023.1 GCA_900555175.1 uncultured bacterium | reverse complement strand
TTTTAATTACGCTTGGTGATGGAAGAGGTTGTAGTGACATTATGGAAGATTTCATTCCAAAATCAGATAGAGCTTACACATTTATACCTGTTTAATTTTTGTTACAATTAAGCAATTTTATTATCCCAAAATACTTTATATTTATAGAGGAAAATTAAGGGGATAATATTTTGGGTTTAATTAATATAAGAACAAACCAAAAATATATGACGCAAAAGTTAGATACATACTTCCCGCAAAATAATATGATGGGATTTATGAACTTTCCTATGCCAAATTTGTCTATGATGCCAAATTTTATGACACCAAGTTTGTTCACCCCAAGTTTTAATTTTACAATGCCAAGTACATCTCCAAATAGTATAATGCAACTTTATAACACATTATTTGGAGTAACAACCCCTACGTTTAACACTAATTATAATAATTTTTCATCTGTAAGAATGACAGGTAACATGGGAAATGATATTGTAGCAACCGCAAAACAATATCTTGGTTACAAAGAAAGTGACGGCTCATTCAAATTGTTTACAGGAGGGAAAAATCATGCCTGGTGCGCAGATTTTGTATCTTATGTAGTTAAAGAAGCATATAAAGGGAACGGCAAACAAGTTCCAGCAGGTTTTAGCACTTCAAGTGTTGAATCTCTGAGAAAATGGGGAATAAATAACAATTGTTATTTAAATACTTCTAATTCTTCAAACAAATCCTCCCTAATTGCAAAAAATGTAAAACCTGGAGATATTGTTATATTCAAAAACGGAACATCCCATACAGGTATCGTAACCAAAGTAAATTCTGACGGCTCATTCCAGACAATTGAAGGAAACACTTCAAATAAAGTCGCTTACAGAAACTACTCAAGCACAGACAGTAAAGTAAGCGGATTTATCCAAATAGCTTAATTACCTGATTTTTCAATTCATCAATACTGCCGTTGTTATTAATGACATAATCAGATTTTTTGACTTTTTCATCCTGCGGCATCTGAGAATTTATACGTGCTTTTGCGTATTCCAAACTAAAATTGTTTCGTTTCAACAAACGCGAAAGCCTAATTTCATCATCTGCATAAACAAATACAATTTTATCAAACAAATACTCCATCTTTGCCTCAAAAAGCAACGGGATAGCAACAAATAAAAAATTTTCGGATTTATTAGTTTCATAAAACTTTTTTATCTCATCTACAATTTGAGGATGCATAATTGATTCAAGTTTTTGTTTTAAATTTAAATTTGAAAACACAAGTTTTCCGACCTTTTCTCTTGAAAATTCACCGTTTTCAAAAACATCATAACTTTTGAAAGCATCATATAAAGGTTTATTATCTACAGATAAAAGCCTGTGCGCAGCTTCATCCGTATCAAAAACTTTATATCCCATTTGCTCTAAAAATTTCTGGACAACCGTTTTACCGGAAGCAATATTACCGCAAATTGCAATCCTTATCATTTTGAAGCAATCCTATTTAAAAAGTTTTTCAATTCTCTAATCTGTATAGGCTTAATAGGTTTAAATTCACCTCGTTTTAACCCGTCAAGAGTCAATGTTGCATGCTGAATACGCTTAAGTGTTTTAACCTCATAACCTATTGATTTAAACATTTTTCTAATTTGTCTGTTCATCCCTTGATAAAGAGTAATTCTCATCTCGGTATGTTTACTGTCCATTTCTAAAACTTCAATATCGGCATAAGCAATCTTACCAGGTTCAAGCTCAATCCCGTTTGCAAGCTGTTCCAATTCATGTCTGTGAATAGATGAATTTATAGATACAAGATAAACTTTTGGAACTTTTACGGAAGGATGAGTTAAAGCGTTAATCAAATCCCCGTCATTTGTCAGAATTAAAAGCCCTGTTGAATCCTTATCAAGACGTCCGACAGGTTTCAAACTAAACAATTCTTCAGGCAATAAATCATAAATTGTTTTTCTTCCCTGATCATCATCTCTTGTCGTAATATAACCCGCAGGCTTGTAAAATCTGTAATATTGATGTTTAGCAGGAGTTATAAGTTTTTTATTACCAAAAGCCTTGTCTTTTGGTTGAACAAGATATCCAAGCTCCTTAACAACTTTTCCGTTGACACTGACAGAACCTTGCAAGATTAATTCATCAGCTTTACGTCTTGCACACAAACCTGATGAGGCAATATATTTGTTCAAACGAATTCCTGCCATAACTTAATCCCTTTTAATTATACTTAGCAGCAAGTCTGCAAGGCTTTGTCAGAATTTGCAATACCTGCTTCAAAAACTTTTTGAAGTTTTTCAGGCATTCTTCTGTATAATTTTCCGTCATTACTGATTGCAACAACATCAAATAATGCTTCAATAAATATTTTATTTGTTTCCTTAGATCTGATAACCTGCTTGAACGTAACCGAAAGGCTATTGAATTTTTCAATCCAAGTTTCAATAATAACGGTATCATCAAGTTTTGCAGATGCTTTATATTTAACATTCATATTTGTAACAGGTAAAAGAACATCCATATTCTTCATAGTTACAAGATCGATACCAAGATCGTTACACAAATCAACACGGCCTTTTTCAAGCCATCTTAAATAAGCACCATGCCAAACAACGCCATAAGCGTCAGTATCAGAATAATAAACTCTAGTTTCAAATGTATTTTTCATACAAAAATTATAACACAAAAGGAGAAAAAAATGAAATACAAATGTCAAGTTTGCCAATGGATTTATGATGAAACCAAAGAAGGTAAAGAATTTAAAGATTTACCTGAAGATTGGGTATGCCCGTTATGCGGAGCAGGAAAAGATATGTTCGACAAAGTTGAAGAATAAATTTATATGTTGAAAGGTTAACGGTAAAAAAGCCTAAAATCCATAAATTTATCGTTAACTTTTTTGTCAAAATTTCCTATAAAATTAGCAATTTTATTAATTTATATGTTTTACTAAGAATGTGAACGGACTAGGTTGTGTAAATTCAAATTATAAAAATATTCAGCATTATTATTTAATGCCAAATAATAATGTTATTTTGCCTGCTTACCCGATAAATATTGAAGAACCAAACCCTGAAAAAACAGTATTAACAGCAGGATTATTACAAGCCTTTGCGATATTTTTGCACAAAGCATCAGAATGGTGCGGCAACAAACTTATGGGCGGCAAAGAATTTACAACAGCTGACAACGTAGTGAAAACTGCAGCAAATATGGTTAACAAAAACGGATTAAACGTTAATGTTGATTTCATTGATGCAAATAATATAGGAAGATATCCGCATATATTACAAAAAGACTTAGTCCCTGTTGCACGAGGAGAAAATGCTTTTTACACAGACCAATTTAAACTTGCGGTAGCCCCAAAATCAAAACCTTCACTAATTTTGCATGAACTCGGGCATGCTATAAATGCACATAAAGGCAAATTTTTAAGAGCACTGCAAAAATCAAGAATGTATGTATCCGCAGTTCCTACTGCACTTTTAATGCTAAACGGTTTATTTAAAAGGAAAGACAACAATCCTAACTTTATTGAACGTAATGCAGGTGTTATCGGTTTTGCAGCATTTTTACCAACAATAGCGGAAGAAGGTTTAGCATCAATCAGAGGAGTTAAAGCCGCAAAAGAAACTCTTGGCAAATCAGTCAATCTTGCACCGCTAAAAAGAAATTATTTCTTTGCATGGCTAACATATTTAATCGCAGGGATCGGTCTTGGAGTAGCTGCAAAACAAAGTATAATCGAAAGTAAAAAATAATAATAAAAAAGCACTTGACGTAAAAACATGTTTATTCTAATATAAAACTTGCTGTTGAAGAACAGTCCCTCAAATGTGTTAAACATTTGATTAGCCGAAAACCATCGGGATGTGGCGCAGCTTGGTAGCGCACCTCGCTTGGGACGAGGGGGTCGCACGTTCAAATCGTGTCATCCCGACCATTTAGAAAAAGATTGACATTTTTGTCAATCTTTTTTTGTTATTTACAATTTGTTGACTTGACTCTACTTTTATAATAAACTTCTGGAGAAGAGATTTTACACTATTAAATGAGGATTAGGGAAATTGGATTTTACAACTTTAACTATTGAAGCATTAAAAGCATTAGCTTCACTTGTAGGAAATTACGGACTTGCAATTATATTATTAACTGTTGTTATCAGACTTGCTATGTGGCCATTGAATGTTTCTCAACAACGTTCTATGAAAATGATGCAAAACTTACAGCCTAAAATTAAGGCTATTCAAGACAGATACAAAAGCGATCCGCAAAAAATGCAACAAAAGCTTATGGAATTTTACAAAGAACATAAGTTCAACCCAATGGGCGGATGTTTGCCATTGCTAATTCAATTACCTATTTTCATTCTTTTATATTCAGCTTTAATGAGCCCGCAATTTATTCAAATCGCAGGTGATACTTCTTTAGGATTTTTAAGCAGACTTGATACAACTCTAAGAGCAACCGCAGGCCGTTCTTATGACGGTACATTCGGAGTTTCTAAAGGAGATACGTTTACTTTAGGAAAAACTGCAAAAGTTTACTTACCTGGTGAAACTTTAGAAAATGTTAAAATTAAAGATCCGAATAAAGCTATTGAAATCCAAGGAGAATTCAAACCTGGTGAAAACATCGATTTCAAAATTGATTTAGACCACTTGAATTTGAAATTTGCCCAACTTGACCAAATTGAAAAAGCAGAAATTGCTGTTACAGATATGTCTAACAAAGAAATTGAAAATATAACATTCAAAAAAGAAGGCAGCGTACTTGCAGCATCTGTACCAACAATTGTTGCATCAAGATCTTTCCACTGGGATGTATTTGTATTAATCGCATTATTTGCGATTACAATGTTTGCATCACAAAAAGTTATGATGGCAACAAACAAACCAAAAGACGGAGCTGTTGATCCGACTCAGGAAGCTATCCAAAAATCAATGGGAACATTCATGCCTATTATGATTATCGGTACATTTGTTATAATTCCAATTCCTGCAGGCGTTTTGTTATACCTTGTAACAAGTAATATTATCCAAATTCTGCAAACAGTTATCGTTAATAAACAACTTGATATGGAACAAGAACGTACAAAAAACATCGTAACTGATTCTGATATTGCAGGCGCAAAAAAAATTGAGCCAAAGGAATAAAACCTAACTAAACAGTATATAAAATAAATTCCGAAACGAGTTCGGAATAACAAAAAAAAAAGAAAGATAAACATGTTACTTTCAGACTATGATTACAATTTACCTGAAGAATTAATTGCGCAAATGCCCGCAGATAAAAGAGAAAATTCGAGAATGATGGTTCTTAACCGAAAGGATAGAACCATTTCTCATAAGCATTTTTATGATATTGTAGATTTGCTTGACGACAATACTCTGCTTGTAATGAATAATACAAAAGTTCTTCCGGCCAGATTAATCGGTCATAAAGATACGGGAGCTAAAATTGAAGTATTTTTATTAAAACAATCTGAAAGCAACATTGAAAGTTCACAAGAAAAACAACACTTGTGGGATGTTTTGATAAAGCCTTCAAAAAGAGTTAAACCTGATACAATTATAAAAATCAGTGATGAATTATCGGTAAAAGCGATTAAACGTCTGGAAGATAACGGGGAATGGCTTGTTGAATTAATATATGAGGGAAATAACGTTCTTGATATTTTACACAGAAACGGTCAAATCCCGTTACCTCCATATATTGAAAGGAAAATTCCGAACGAAGATTTAAAAAAACTTGATTTTGAAAGATATCAAACTGTATATGCAAAAGATGAAGGTTCCGTTGCTGCACCAACTGCCGGATTACATTTTACAAAAGAAATATTGCAAAAACTTCAGGACAAAGGTGTTGAATTAGCTTACGTAACATTAAATGTAGGGCTTGGGACATTTAGACCTGTTCAATGCGAAAATGTTGAAAATCACAAAATGCACTCAGAAACATTTGAGATTTCCCAAAAAGCTGCAGAACAGATAAACAAAGCAAAATCAGAAGGTAAAAAAATAGTAGCAGTCGGAACAACAACAGTAAGAACTCTTGAAACAGCTTTTCAAAAATACGGTTGCATAAAAGCATGCCATGACCATTCGGAACTATTTATTTACCCGCCTTATGAATTCAAAGTAATTGATAATCTTATAACAAATTTTCACCTGCCTAAATCAACACTATTAATGCTTGTAAGTGCATTAGCAGGAAAAGATTTTATATTTGAAGCCTATAAAGAAGCAATAGAAAACAAATACCGCTTTTTCTCTTACGGCGATTGCATGTATATATGTTAAAATAAACTATTCATAATTTGCCTTTTATAAAAAAATCATTAATTCAAATAGAGGATACGAAAAAATCCAATTCTATATAGAATATAATTGGAGGAAGGTTTTATCTAAAGGGTAGAAAGTTATGTTCTCACAATTTATACAAAATTTATTAAATACAGGCGGACAATCACAAGCAATTCAGCGTTATACGCAAATTACAAACAAATTAAACAGCCTTAACGCTCCGCAAGAACCACAAAATCCGCTTGATGCAATTTATCCCAATTCAAAAAAGGTTAATAATGCTTCATCATTTGAGAGAATATTGCAATCTTCTGCAAGCTCAAATTTCGGAACATTGCTTTTAGATCCGCATTTAAAAAATGTTAATGCCGACATTGTAAAAGAACTTCCTCAAACAAGCTTTTCAAAAGCCATTCAAGAAGCTAACGCAATTCAAGCAAACAATAAAAATGCCACTAAATCTCAAATTTTGAATGTAATAAATCAAATTGCAGATAAACATGGTGTAGATGAAAAACTGGTTCAAGCTCTAATAAAACAAGAATCAGGCTTTAATCCTAAAGCAAAATCAAAATCAGGAGCAATGGGATTAATGCAATTAATGCCTTCCACAGCAAAGAATTTGGGTGTTAAAGATCCTTACAATGTAGTTCAAAATGTAGAAGGCGGAGTAAAATATTTAAAATCCATGCTTAACAGATACAACGGAAACGTAATATTAGCACTTGCAGCTTACAACGCTGGTCCGGGCGCAGTTGATAAATATGACGGAGTTCCGCCATATAAAGAAACTCAAAATTACGTAAGAAATATTCTCGCTAACTATCTATAATTAACAATTTTGCATTAATTTGTTGTTTTTGCTACAATATTTTTAAGATTAGGAAAGGCAGCAAATGAAATTTTCATCATCTTTTAAAGTAGGGCTTTTAACACTGTTAGCATTATTGCTTTTAATCGGTGTTGTATTCAAAGTTAAGGGAAGAACTTTTTCATCTGCAGACAGAGTTGAAATCAAGTTTAAAGATGTAAACGGCATGCGTCCGGGTGCAGGTGTCCAAATGATGGGACTCAGAGTCGGTCAGGTAGAAGAAGTTGTACCTGTTATAGATGGTGAAGACAGCTATGTTAAAGTAAAATTTGTTATCACTGAACCTAATGTTGAAATTCCGAAAGCTTCAATGTTTTCAATCCAACAATCAGGGCTTATCGGGGAATTATTCTTAGAAATTACCCCACCTAAGACAAGAACTGTTTTTATTCCAATGGTAAACAAAGATATTCTTTATAAAGATGATACCGTTGAAATGAAATTAGACAAAAAATATTATGACGTTGGTAAAATCAAAGATATTGAAGTCGTTTCAAAAGATATCATTCCATACACGGTAAAAGACCGAATTAAAACTAATTACGCATATAAAATAGATTATGTAATAAACTTACCAGGGCTTATATTGCCTGAATTTTTAAAGGGAAAAGTTGTTAAAGATAACGGCGAAAACAAACTTCTAATCTCTACATTAGATGATATAACACTTCCTTATCCAAAACAAACTTCACCTTATACAATTATTGAACCGATGAGAATTGCGGACTTTATGGATTGGCATTAACCGAAACAAACAAGAAAATTAATGATTTGTTATCTGATCAAGTTATTGCAGAACTTAAAATGTCAGTTAAAAATATCAATTCTCTAACAGGTCAAACAAGCCAAACAATGACAAAATTGAATAACTTAATTGATGATTCAAGCAGTGATTTAAGACAATTAATGGTTATGATGGACAAAGCTACAACTGACTTTAATATTCTTTCTTCTAACATTAATAATATAATCGGCGATCCTCAATTCAAGCCAACATTAATGTCAACAGCAAACTCTATTGACAAATTGTCTCAAAACCTTAACAAAATTATAGGGAATGAACAAGAAGCAAAACAAATGGCAGACGATTTGAGAGTTACAATGCACAATGTTAATGAAATCAGCGGTTACGTAAATTCATTGACAAAAGATGATCAGCTGAAAAAAGATATCAACAGAGCTGTTGCAAATGTTAATACAGCAATGGTAGATATATCTACAACACTTGATACAGTAAATAAATTAACTCCTGAAAATAAATCTGAATTACAATCAATTGTAGAAGATACAAGAGTAACAACAAGCAACTTGAGAAAATTCTCAGAAAAACTAAACAAAAGATTTTTACTCTGGAGATTAATGTTTTAATTAATTTCAACAAAGATAAATGAACTTAAAAACAGAAATTACAAAAATTCATTATAACAAAGATTACAAAGGTATTCTTTTAAACATTCTGGAATTTGCTTCTATATTTTACGGATTTGGAAGCAGCTTAAAAAATATGCTTTACGACAAGCATATTTTACAGCCTAAAAAAGTTGATGCTTATGTAATTTCTGTGGGCAATATTACAACAGGAGGGGTTGGAAAAACTCCTGTTGTATCAGAAATTGCAAAATATTTTATCAATAAAGGAGATAAAGTTGCAATAATTTCTCGAGGCGGCAGACTATCCAATAAAAATATCAACGTAATTTCTGACGGAGAAAAAATTTATTATAACGCAAACCTCTCAGGAGATGAACCTTTTTGGCTCGCTCAAAATACAAAAGGAGCAATCGTCATTACTTGCAAAAACAGATACAAAGCTTCTAAATATGCCGTTGAAAAATTTGGAGTTACAAAAATCATATTAGATGACGGTTTTCAACACAGAAAATTGCACAGAGATTTCGATATTGTTCTAATGGATAGCGAAAAAGGGTTTGGAAATGAAAAACTCCTTCCTGCAGGACCTTTAAGAGAAGGAACAGAAAGTTTTAACAGAATAAACAAACTTGTAATTGTGAGCAAAAATACTAATCATACAAGAGCAGAAAAACTTGCCAAAATAATGTCTAAAAAGTTGCATATTCTAACTCAAGTTTGCTACACTGAGCCTGATTATATTTACAATATTAAAACAGGCGAACATCTTGAACAAGGGAAAGAAATTACAGCAGTGTGCGCAATAGGACAACCTGAACAGTTTTTTAAATTTTTAACTGATTACCAAATAAATAAAAAACTTACATTTGACGATCACCATATTTATAAAGAAGAAGAAATTCCACAAGGGCTAATCGTCACCACTGAAAAAGATGCGGTAAAAATGCAAACTTTCAACCGCACAGATATTTATGCTCTAAAATTAAAAACCGTCATAGATGTTGAAGCTCTTTTAAATGTTATTCCTTAGCATTCCACGGGTAATCATTTGGGATTTTCCAATTATTTAACTGAATCCACTTTGTACAATAAGCATACTTTGCAGCCCCAGCAGAAGTGTTACAACCTCCCCAAGAATCAGTTTTTAATGAATCAAAATTTCCATTCCAATCAAATGAATAAGGATCAACAAAAGTT
>USJT01000022.1 GCA_900555175.1 uncultured bacterium | reverse complement strand
AAGCATAAGAGCTTGAAGTATAATCAAACTGTATGGACCAAAAAATTTGAGTACCAAATAAAATATTACCCCTGCTCCCCACTCATGATCCCACCAAGTATGAACAGGTGTATAAGATAAAAAATCAGCTTTTAAAACATGCCCGCCGTCAACTACTCCCATACCAGCAATAAGTCTTGCCCACAAGTCAAAATCGAAATTATTTGCGATTGTAGAAAATGCTAAAATTAATAAAAATAATGTGATGTAAAATAATATAGCTTTTTTATTCATAAAAACAATTTTATCATAAAGACACAAAAAATCTCGCCATATAAAGCGAGATTTTTTTAACTTAAAACTTATATAAAAAACTTAAGCTGCAACAGAGCCTTCAATTTCTCTGATTAAATATTCAGCAACCCATTCAAAATCTTTATTATTTTGAGCAGCTTTTTTCAAATATTTAACGGAAGCGTCACCAATTCTAATCAAAGTCATAGCAACAACACCTCTTTTGATACCTCTAACAACTTGTAATTCATCAACAAGTTGAGGCAAAGCTGATGTTCCGATATTTACAAGTTCATTTTCTAATTCATTTTTAGTTGTATTGTCTGCATTTTCTAATTTTGAAAGAATTTCATTTACTGTTTCCATTATAATAATCTCCATTTATCTTATCTATATTATGATTATAAACTAAAAAATATATGAACCTTGATTTCCTTACATAATCTTTATATGTATAAAGATTATATTAAATATAAAAATCAAGGTCATAAAAAATTGCTATATATAGACAAATTAGAACTTATTAACTGTATATTTTAAATGTTCTTTCAACGTTTTTATCTATTGCAGTTTTAATAGAATCATATTCTGTTTGAAGTGAATTGTGTTCAGTATCAATATTTTTCAATTCCAAATCATACATTTTATCTTTATTTTCAATTTTATTCATAGCTGCGTTATATTCAGCTTCCGCAATAGTAACGGCTTCACTATTAGTTTGTTCTGTAATATCACTACAACTTGAATATGTTAATGTATTCCAAGCTTGTTTTGAATCAACTTGTTCTAATGTTACAAGTCCGCTTTCAAAAGCAAATTGCATCCATTCGGTACTTGAAGCCAAACCGTCTTGCAAAGCTTTATATCCGCCATCTTGCATTCTGTTAAACAAGTTTGTGTACCATTGAGCTTTAGCATCACCATTTTCGTTGTATGAATCAGTTACGTTGCTTTTATCAATCCAAGCAATTTTAGGTTCACCATAAGTATTCATTACACGATCTAATGTAATAACTTCATATATATTTTTAAATGCTAAATATTCATCACTGTTTGGATCTAAAGTATTACGAACAGTTTGCCAAATTTCATCAGGATCCTGCAACATTGCAAACAAGTCTGAATAATTTCCGTTATATTCTTTTCCGAAAATTAATTTATAAAGATCCTGTGCAGCATTACAACATGCTGTATATTCTCCATAATTTGGAGAACCTTCTTTTGGTGTAAATTTATCGACATCCCAAACTGAAAAAATAGCTTTACCTAAAGTGCTGAGAATTTCATCTGCAATATTTAACATGTTTGCAATTTCAGGATCTCTTTGTTCTGACATCTCAATAGAATTAAGTCCGTCCAGAGAACCGTTTCTTAATCCGTTTAATATATTTGCAGGAATACTTATAGTTACTGCACTATCATCAGCACCAATTGTAAATGTATAATCATTCGCTGTTGCAGAATATGGAGCATAGCTTGTTCCTAAAGAATCACCAACAGCAGCTGTTCCAGTTTCTTCAGTATTTAAAGCTTCTAATCCCCCCCCGCCATTATCAACTGATATTTCATAGTTATAAACAGGATTTCCATCTTCATCTGTTACTAATGAATATGTTCCATCTCCATTATTAATAGTATCTACTGCTAAATATAAAGTATTTGATTCCTCATCATAATTATAAATATATTTACTTGTACTGCTGTTATTTGTTCCGACACTTCCGAATGAATCGTAATCAGAAATACCTTCACTTGCATCATTAATTTGATCAATTAAATTATCAAAATATTTTTTACCTGGATCATAATTTTGATAATTTCGTGCAACACCAATAAAATTAGAAAGATTATTCAACAATATCTTAGCATCATTAACTGTTGGAGCTTGAACTGTTGTATCTCCGTCCTGAGATTTTTCGTAATTATCAGAATATGTTTTAACAGTGTTTTGTAATGCTTTTAAGTCCAAATTTCCATTTGCACCATTAGTAGTTATACTCTCTAATTTGTCAGTCATTACACCTGCAATTGATAAACAATATGCTTCATATTTTTCATTAAAGCTTGCCAATGCTCTATTATAGTTATAATAATCAGGTGATGAAACTGTGTTAAAGTAACCTGCATAAGTTTCAGTTGTAACATTACCATTACCGTCTGTTCTATTCAGAGGTGTAACAAAGTAAATTGCCTCCAATTATTCTGCAGAATAACCTGTTGAACGATATTCAATTTCGTCTGATGTTGTACCATCATCATTAGTTACAGTAACAACATTTCCTGTATTATAAGCAATGGTTCCATCTCCAAAATCATAACTGCTTTTTAGGTTCTCAAAATATGTTGTAGTTTGTTCCAAACCATAATAACCTAAGAAAGTATTTAAATCTCCTTTAGCATTTTTAAAATTCTTTGCATCAGTTTCAGAAACAAGAACTTGTCCTGAAGCATTTGAAATTGCGTATTGGTTGTTATAAGGGTTATATGCTGTTAATGAATTAAAAGTAAGTTGCTGATAAGTTGCATTGTTATCAGCATCATAATTCGTAAACATCAATTGAGCATCATTTAATGCTTGTACATAAGCATCACTAACTTGAGCACTTTGAGTTGCAAGACGCATCTTATCATTGTTGATAAGCTGAGCTCTCAACTCATTGTCAGACATACGAGATGTTATTGATAATAATCTTGCTTGTCCTGCGGCCATTCCCATAGTGTTGACGCTTTACCCTTTCAATTTTCCTTAGTAACTTTCACTATGGTATATCGGCTTTTATATTCTAATTCTTTAATAATTTAATAAAAATGTTACAAATATGTTACAATTTTAAAAGTGAATGTTTAAGATGCTCTAACTGCCTTTCAGTTGTTCCTAATCCACAAAGAAGCATTGTTGATACATCATTTGTTTTTTCATCTTCTATATTAAATTTATCAAAAAGTATTTCTGATAGCTCATAACCTGTTAAGCCATCTTTTTTAATCAATATTTTTGTAATATCATCACCGCCAAAATCAACATTTTTAATATTAGCTTTAATATTTTTAATATTATCAATAAGATTTTTCAGATTTTTTTTGCCTTTTTTAGAATTCAAATAATTTATATTTGCTTCTATTGTTGCTAACAAAGGGTATGAAGGTGATGTTGTATTAATCATTGCTAATGCAGATTTTGCATCAATCTCACAATTTACATGCAAAAGGGCTGTTGGGTTTAGACCTCCTGCTGTTTTATGAAGTGATTGAATTGTAAAATCAGCGATATTAACAGCACTTTGAGGAAGTTCATCCGAAAACGGATATAATGCTCCATGTGCTTCATCAACAATTAAAAAAGCATTATTTCTATCACAAACCAGCTTTAAAGCTTTAATATCAGATACAATTCCTTCATAACTCGGAGATGTTACAATAACAGCTTTTACACCTTCTATGTCAATTAAATCAGGTGTAGTTTTATCAGGAACTCCCCATTCTTTTATTTCGGGTAAATCATAATAAACAGGTTCGCATCCCGCTAAAATAACAGCATTTTTGTGGCAAGGATGAGCGTTTCGCCATATTAAAACCTTGTCGCCTTTATTAGTACATGCTAAAACTGCGGCTATTATACCACTTGTAGATCCGTTTGTTAAAAAATAGGTATAATTTGTCCCATAAATTTTTGCAGCACGATTTTGAGCATCTGTTAGGGCTGTTTGAGGGTCTTGTGCTTCTGTTTCTGAAATATCATGCTTGTAAAATTGTCTGAACTTATTAAAAATAAAAAATTTCTGTCCGTGAGATGGGGTTGTGAACAAAAATTTTCTATTTCTTTTTCTGAATAAATTTATTAGACTCATAATTCTTTTCTATTTATTTTGAATTTCAATACTTCTTTTTGTGCAATATTGAATTAAAGTCATTTTATCTTTGCTTGATGAATATTCAAATCTGCCTGAAACTGTATATCCGCCATTTTCTCTTTTTTCAATTCTTATAGGGCTGAATTTACAAGTTACAGATTGAATTTCAGAAAGCGGAAGAACAATCTCATATTCTTTTTCAATATTAATATTTTCATTAGTTCTAAACTTCATACCACCTGCTGAAATATCAAGTGTAGTAATTTTTAAAACATTATTTTCATCTTTCAAATCAAGATCATAAACGAATTTTATACGAGTATATTGACGTCTTTGCAAGAATTTATGTTTTGCTGGGCTTGCAATTTTAACTCTTTTACCATCAATTGTTTCCGGAAACGAATCAAAATACAAAGTTCCATGTGTTGTTTGTGTATAAAATTCACAATAATTATGTCTTAACAAACCTTCCGGTTCATAATCCAATTCAATAGTAAAATATCTTGGATCAACTTCAACGATAGTACCTTTGTTTGCGCATTTAAAATTTGAAGGTACAATTGTAATTCTTCTATCTTTTTCAATTAATTCTCTCATAATATCCTCATTTTGATATTTATTATAAGATAATTTGTTAATTTTGTCCAATAATTCAATTTGTCTTAATAAATATGTAAGATTATGGAAGATTTTTAAAATAATTTGGATCACTTAATGCTTTACTTGCACATCCAATACCATTCACATTTGAAGTAGATGTTTTTGAGCAATATGTATTTTCATTATTATAATCTGTCTCTTTCATACCCATAGGAAGTAATTTACCATCACTCATTAATTTAAAACTAAAAACGTCATAACCTAATTTGTTTGGTCTTTTTTTCTTACCATTTACATCAATTGAAATAAAAATATTTGAATTACTTGCTTGATTTGGATTTTCAATCATTACAAGCATTCCATTTTGTAATACAAATTGACCATCATCAAAAACATTTGAAAAAACTTTATTACCGTTAAAAGTTTTATATGATAAATCATTATAAAAATCTGTATCCTCATTAATATTTGAAGCTCGTGACATGCAAATAGATGGGTCAGGATTGCTAACTCCACAGTCATATAAAATGTTAAAATATTTAACATAATCTTTGTAAAAATTACCAGGATCGCCGTCACCAACAGAATATTCATTCGATGTAACAGTAACACCTAAATCAGCACTCATTCTAGCTAAACCTTGCTGCAAAATAGAATATCCTTCCTTTAAACCTGTTTCTAATTCTTTATGCATAATATTATTAATAACAGCAGGTAATGTTAATGCTGCAACAACTCCTATTATCCCCAAAGTTATTAATACTTCTGCTAATGTAAAACCATCTAATTCTTTCATTTCAAAAGCTCCTTTTTGACTCAAAATAACTTATAATATTAATATTATACATTAGTAAGTTATTTTATGCAATATAATCACTTACAAATATATTTATTTTTTTACAAACAATTGTTAAATTATTTTCATGAATAAAAAATTATTAGGCAAAAGATTAAGAGAGATAAGAAAAAAATTAGGTTATACGCAAGAAAAATTTGCAGAAATTGCAGGAATTGAACCTCAATCGATAAGTAAAATAGAATCAGGTAAGAATTTCCCATTACTTAGTAATTTAGACAAAATAGCCAATAAATTAAATATAGACTTAAGCGATTTTTTTATATATGAACACAAACGAGATGAAGTTGAGCTAAAAAAAATATTAAATAAAGTATTTGATGAACTTTCATTTGAAGATAAACAAAAAGCTGTAAAATTAATATTAGCATTAAAACTTTAAAATACAAATTAAAATAATTTGTTTATCAGCATATAGCACTGTTTTTTTTAAGAAAAATACTTATTTCCGGCAATGTTTAATGTCGGAAATATTCGTATTATATAAATGTAAATCCTCAACTCTTCTGATTGCTCAGTATTTGCTCCTCAATATATAAGGGGAGCTTTTTTTTATAAAAAAAAGAACTGCTTTATATTTAGCAGGCTCTTTTTTATTATATTATACTTACCTATTCTTTAAGGAATGATTCATAATTTCTAGCCAACAGGTGAGTTCTTACCTGATTGATTAAATCAAGTGCAACTCCGACCATGATTATTAATGATGTTGCTCCGATACCTTGGATAGTTTTAATATTAGTAATATAACTTGCAAGGGATGGAACAAGAGCAATAATACCGAGTCCCATAGCTCCAATAAATGTAGTTTTTGTTAATATTTTATCAAGAGCTTCTGCTGTCGGTCTGCCGGGTTTAACACCAGGAATTGATGAACCATATTTTTTCAAGTTATCCGCAATATCTTTTGGCTGCATATTCGGCATAATTGAAGCATAGAAGAATGTTAATGCAACAATTAATAAGAAATACAATACATAATATGGAATTCCATCAGGACTCAAAATTTGAGTCAAATGAACAACCATAGTTTTTACAGCTTCATTTTTGAAATTTGCCTGTCCAACCAAACTTAAAACAGTTGATGGGAAAAGCAAAATCGCAATAGCAAAGATAATCGGCATAACTCCGCCAGGGTTAAGTTTAAACGGAATAAATGAATTCATGCCGCCATATACCTTATTCCCGACTTGTCTTTTAGGGTTAACAATAATAACTTTTCTTACAGCTTCTTGCATAATTACAATAAATACCATTGCTGCAAAGAAGATAAGTAGTAAAACTGCCAATCCTAACTGCATCATAGAATTATTTGCAACAATTTGAGCTGTTCTTGATGCATAAATCGGAATACCTGATAAAATACCGATAAAGATGATTAAAGAACCGCCGTTACCAATACCTTTTTCAGTGATAAGTTCTGAAATCCACATTACAAGAACAGAACCTGCAGTTAATACGACAATAGAACTTATAAAGAACATTAACGGATTAACATTCGGTAAAACTGCTCCAGGTAAATGATGCAGGTATAACATAAAGATTAAAGACTGGAACACAGCTAATACAACAGTAAAAATACGTGTATACTGTGACAGCTTTCTTCTGCCTGCTTCACCTTCTTCTTTCTGAAGTTTTTCCAATGACGGAATAACAACAGAAACAAGTTGAATAATAATTGATGATGTAATGTAAGGTCCGATACCTAAGGCAAAAATTGAAACTTTACCTAAAGCACCACCTGAAAACAAATCCAAAAATCCGATTATGTTGTTTCCTTGAGCGATGTTTTGGAAAATTTGGTTATTAATACCGAATAAAGGCATTTGTACACCAAATCTGAATGCAGCAATCATCAGAAATGTAAAAATAATTTTTTCTTTCAAGCCTGAAGCTTGCCACATTGACATTAAATCATCAGTTGTCGGCATTCTCATTTTTTGTGCCATTATACTAACTCAACCTTTCCGCCTGCTTTTTCAATTTTTTCTTTAGCTGATGGTGTTACATAACAAGCTTTTACAGTAATAGCATCTTTTAATTCGCCATTACCTAAAACTCTTAAACCAACGCAATTTTTATCAACTCTGCCAGCTTCTTTAAGAATTTCTAAAGAAACTTCTTTCATGCCATATTGAGCGATTCTGCCAACATTGATTTCAGCATATTGAAGTTGGTTAATAAGTTTGAAGCCTTTTAATTTAGGCATTTGTCTGTAACCAGGCATTTGACCGCCTTCGAAACCTCTTTTAGATGAGCTTCCTGAACGTTGTCCTTCACCATTGTTACCACGGCAAGATGTTTTACCTCTACCTGATGAACGGCCTCTGCCTACTCTTTTAATTTTATGTGTTGAACCTTCTGCAGGTCTTAAATCTTCTAAAGTAATTGTCATTTTTTTAATTTCCTTTCTTTATTACTCGCTTTCGCTTACGCAATATAAGAAGTTTTAAAGTCATTATATCAAGAGTGTTAGACTACTTGATTTCATGCTTTTAGACTTCTTAGTCTACTATTTCAACTAAATGAGGTACTTTGTTTACCATACCTAAAATAGTTGCGCTGTTGGAATGTTCTACAACTTGGTTTTGTTTTTTCAAACCTAAACCTGCAACAACTTTGCGTTGTTGTTCAGAAGCACCGATTAAGCTTCTTACAAGTTTAATTTTTATTTGTTTTAATTCTGATTTTGCCATTTTTATTATCCTTTTTAAATTTATTTTTTCTCTAAATTACTTTCAATAACCGAACTGATTAGTTTAATAATTCAGCCATAGTTAAACCACGTTTTTTAGCAACTTCTGAAAATGGTGTAAGAGCTTTTAATGCTTCTAAAGTTGCGTTAGCAGCGTTAAGAGGAGCTTTAGATCCTAAAGATTTTGCCAAGATATTTTCAATACCAGCAAGTTCAAGAACTAAACGAACTGCGCCACCTGCGATAATACCTGTACCTTGAGAAGCCGGTTTAAGCATAACAGAACCTGCACCAGAACGACCTGTAATTGGGTGAGGAATAGTTGTTTTGAAAATAGGTACTGTAATAAGATTTTTTCTTCCGTCAGCGATTGCTTTTTGAATCGCAATGATAACTTCAGAAGCTTTAGCGCAACCAACACCAACTTGGCCTTTTTTGTTACCAACAATAACGATTGCACGGAAGCTTAATTTTTTACCACCTTTAACAACTTTTGTTACACGGCTGATTTGAACAACACGTTCAATCCATTCAGATTGAGGTTTTTCTTCAGTTGTTTCAATTTTTTGTTTTTTGCCACGTCCGCGTCTTGAACGAGCAGGTTTTTCTTCAGCAGTTTCTTCTGCAGGAGTTTCAGTTTTTTCTTCAACTGCAGCAACTTCTTCTACTGTCATTTCTTCTTTGTTTTCTAAATCCATTGATTTTACCTTTCATGTTAATTAATAAATTCTTGTATATAAACGAATATACCAAAATAAAGCTAATCAAAGCCTATGGTAAAATATTCGTGAGTAACTTTTCTGACAAGATATATAATAACAACAAAAAGATTACATTGCAAGTGCTTTGTAACCTTTTTGTTGAATTTCTTAATTATTTATAATCTATAAGGATAATCTTTTTTAAATTCAAAATTATCAACACCTAAGAGTTGTGAACAATGAATTGGATTATTTTTACAATTCGTTATTGAAGAACTCCTTGTAACATTACGATTTGTTATTGTTGTAAATTTTCCACAATTAGTAGTCCAAGGCTGTTTTTCACATCTTTCATTTGAACATAAATAAAATTTATAAATATCTCTTCCAAATTCATTAGGGGCTTTTGGTCCATTTACATCATAATTAAAATCAATACAGTCGCCATTATGCAAATATACATAACTTCCATCTGCAAAAATCATATAAGCTTCACCTTCATGGTCTTTATCATCATCAATTGTCCTATTACTACTACCAAAACTTACTATTTTTATATATGGTTTTAAATATTGATTTACATATTTGGTAATAACATCACTATTTTTTCTAAAATCAGGATTTCCATCCTCATCTGTTATATCTCCTTCAATACCACCATCTTTTATCCAATCACCTGCAGGACCATTATCAAGTTCTGACATTATTATTGCCTGATTCATTATGCTATAAAATTTTTTTAATTTTGAGCTATACTCA
>USJT01000021.1 GCA_900555175.1 uncultured bacterium | reverse complement strand
GGCAGAGCCGCTGTCTGCCGAAGACGTATTTGTATCGGCGCAGGCGCAGAGTGAAAGCGCACCCGCGAGAATGAATGATGTAAGTATCAGTTTTTTCATCTTTTTCTCCTGTTATTTAATATTTTTTATCCAGCTTTCAAGCTTTGATTTATCGGTCATGAGCTTTGCACCATTGAAGTGCAGATCAAGACCGTTTTTTACATTTGTGCCATTGCATTCAGTGGCGATATCCTTTAATGTGTGACCGAGCCAGCCACCGTTTGTTGCGAACGGATAAATTGTCTTTCCCGAAAGGTCATTGCTTTCGATGAATGTTTTTACCGCAGGCGCGAATGTGTACCACCATACAGGTGTGCCTAAAAATATAATATCATAATCTTTTACGTTACCGTTATCTGTTAATTCAGGTTTTATATCTTTTTGCTTTTCGTCTTTTGCAAGATTTACAACATCATTGTAATTATTAGGATAAGCTTTTTTCGGCACAATTTCAAAAATATCACCGTTTGTTAATTGCTGAATTTTTTCAGCTACTCTTTTTGTGTTTCCGGAATAGGAATAATAAGCGATTAAAACTTTTTTGTTACTCATATCTATCTCCTTTTTAGCTAAACTTTTTTGGTTGAAAAATAAAACTCCGATTAAGGCTAAAAGTATTATTGTTCCAACCAAAATAAATCCTGTTTTTTGCATAATATACCTCTTATAAATTTCCGTTTTTTATATTATAAATGTTGAGAGTTACTATCAGTCAAGAGGAAAAATATTTTTATGCTATATTATTTTTATGAAAAAAGTTTTGTGTTTCGGAGACAGTAATACTTATGGTTTTAACCCGTCAGACGGCAGTAGATATTCGAAAGATGTACGTTGGTGCGGAAGGTTAAAGAAATTAGGTTTTGAAAAATTTGAAGTTGTAGAAGCTGGTTGTAACAATCGTACGGCTTTTTGCGACAATCCTCAAGGAATTGATTTTACAGGATATAAAGCTATTGAAAAATATTTTGGAGAGCATTTTGATTTGATTGTTTTGGCAATCGGGATAAATGATATTCAAAAAATTTATAATGTTTCTAATAAAGATTTTGAAAAGGGATTAGAAAGTTTTGTAAATCTTGTTAAAACATCTTTTTCAAATTCAAAAATTTTATTAGTTGCACCGTCCAATTTGAAAAAAATTATCTTGCAAAGTTATTTTGGAGCTTTATTTGATGAAAATTCGATAGAAAAATCTTTAAAACTTAGTGAAATTTATAAAAAAGTTGCAAAAATTTCAGGTTGTGAATTTATGGATTTGAATGAAGTTACTGAAGCTTCTGATATAGACGGATTGCATTATACAGAAGAACAGCATGGAAAAATCTCTCATGCTGTTTTTCAAAAAATTTGTAAAATAATTTGTGATTAATATTTTAATATTTCATTGTCATCAGGAACAACAACATTATTAAGTTTTAAATTTTTAATATCATCTCTTGTTACTGTCAAGTGGCTGACTGTTCCCATGTGGCTTGCTATGATTGTGGCATTTTTTGCATATTCTGATATCGCTTTTACATCATCTGTATTCATAATTAAGTATTCGCCATTTAATACTCTTGCACCGCAAGCATTTACAACGATTATGTCAGGAGTGAATTTGTCTATTGCATTTTTAACTTCTGAACACCAGATTGTATCTCCTGCAACATAAAGAGTTTTTTCATCAGGTGCTTTGAATACAATTCCCATTGATTCATAAGGCATACCAATAGATTCGCATAATGGTTTGACGATTTCTCTTTTACCATGTTCGCATTGAGTTTTATATAGAGTTACGCCTTCAAAATTTGTTCCGTTTTCTGAAAGGATTTTTAAATTTGAAAATCCGAATTGTTTTATAATTTTTTCATCATCTGTGTTTTGGATAAAAAACGGAATATTTTTATCAAGCGCTTTAGCTGCATATTCATCCCAGTGATCAGGGTGAAAATGTGTTAAAATTACCGCATCAATATTATTTACAATATCTTCAATTGAAATTGGTAAATCTACTCTGGGCTGTTTAACTTCTGCATTATAAGCACTGTCAAATCCAGGCATGTATTCTTTTGGCCCTAGCCAAGGATCGATAAGAAATTTTTTGCCTTTAAAAGTTACAATAATTGTTGCATTTCTTATTTGGTGGATTTCCATTTTTTTTACCTCTCTTTCTTTATGCTTTTTCTTGTTTTCTTTTATTTGAAGAAATTATAAGGAAAACGCCGAGCAAAATCAATATTACGCCTATTGATATTCTGAGGGTAAGTTGTTCGTTAAAAAACAGGATTCCGAAAAATATTGCGGTTAATGGCTCGAGTGCACCTAAAATAGCTGTGTTTGTAGAACCGATAAGCTTTATTGCAACAGTTATTGTTTCAAGTGAAATTATTGTCGGGAAAATTGAAAGTCCTGTTACTAAAAGCCAAGATATCGGATTATGAAGAATTTGAAGCTCTGTGCAGAATTTTAAATTTACAATATAAACCAAAAGTCCAAAAAGCATTACGTAAAAACTTAATTTTGCGCTGTTAATATCTTTAACTGTTTTTATATTTTTTACTCCGACTATGTAAAGAGCGTATAAAAGAGCTGATAGAAGTACAACGCATACCCCGTGAAAATTTAAACTTACTCCTGATTCACCTCTATAAAGGAGTACAATCCCGATTGATGTTGATATTATTGCAAAAATTACGGTTTTTGTAATCTTTTCTTTAAAAAATATTGTCATTATTATAGCGACAATGACAGGATAAATAAAAAGAATTGTACAGGCAATTCCAGGTTCAATATATTTAAAGGCTTCAAAAAGAGTTAGTGATGAAAAGGAAAAAAATAATCCTAAAATAAAAAGCGGAAAAAATTCTTTTTTAGATATTTTAAGAGATATTTTTTTGTAAAATTTCAACCATAGATAATAAATTATGACCGCCAGAAAGTATCTGTAAAACAGTACGGAATTTATCCCTACTCCTTTTGCGTATAAAGGAAGAGCAAACAGTGGGTTTGTCCCGTAGCTTGCGGCTGCGATTGCGCCGTTTAGAATTCCTTTTGTGTTGTTACTTATTTTAAAGCTCATAGTTTAAATATTAGCAAAAATAAAATAGTTGACAAAAATTTTACAAAATTTCTTGATATTTTTCAAAATAACTCTTATAATCTTTTTATGGATTTTGATATTGAAGTATGGCTTGAAGAATTTACCAAAAAATTGTTTGATCAATTTAATTCACGTATAAAATTTATCGGGCTTCAAGGTAGTTATAGACGCGGTGAAGCGAATGAAAACAGTGATGTAGATATTGTTATAATTTTGGATAAACTTTCTTTTGAAGATTTGACGGAATATAAAAATATTGTTCATTCAATGCCGTTTTATGAAAAAGTTTGCGGATTTATATGCGGGGAAAAAGAAATTTATGAGTGGCCTAAATATGATCTTTTTCAATTAGCAAATGATACTGTTTCTCTGCATGGAAATTTGTTTGACTTTATTCCTATACTGAAGCATAACGATATATTGGATTCTATAAAAAATAATGCGGCAAGCCTTTATCACAGAATGTGTCATGGATTTCTTTTTGAAAATAGAGATATTGATGTTTTGTATGAAGGTTATAAGAGTGCTTTTTATATTTTGCAGGCAATATATTATTCTCACAATACTGAATTTGTCGGGACTAAAAAAGAACTTGTCAGAGTTTTAGATGGTGAAGATAAAGAAATTTTGCTTGTTAATATGAATTGGAAATCTTTACAGGTGGAAGAAAATTCTGATTTTTATTTTGAAAAGCTTATAAACTGGGCTGCAAAATACATTTAATTTTTTATATTTGCAGTTTTGGTTGTGAGTGATATTTCTTGTTTTAAATCTTTTAAAAATTCAGGAGTGTATAAAAATCCAAGATGTGCTCCGTTGCTTAGTAATAGCGTTTTTTTACCTGTATGAATTTTTAGCTGCTTTAATTGTTTTTGATTAACCAAATAATCATCAAGTGAATGATAAATTTTGTAGTTTGTCCCGTGTTCTAAAAAGTCTGATATTGATAAAAGACTTGAATTTTCTCTTATATCTTCAATTGTTTTGTATTTCTCGCTGAGCAGGTATTTTTCTGCATAATCTCTGTAATTCATATTGTTTATTTTTTCGTAAATATCTGTTTTTTTATTTTTCGGTGTATCTTCAAGTGTAAATATTAAATCCGATAATTTTTGGTGCATTATAAAACCTGTGATAAGTTTGCCTTCTTCTTCTGTAAAGGGAAGAATTGTCAGGTTTAAATCTTTTGCAGTGTCTTTCATATCCGTTAGTTGAACAACTTTGGCTGCGGTTAGTGCTGCTTTATTTTTGATATCTTTTAAATTTTTATTCCATTCCTCGCTGTTTTTATCAACCTGCTCCATTGCATAAATTAGCTCTATTGGCGGGCATATTGATATGAACTTTGTTATATTTAATGTGTTATTTTTATATTCTTCATTTGCAAGAAACATTGTTGTTAAAGCTCCGAAAGATGTGCCTATAACTGTTTTTCCGCTGAATTTGCAATTATATTTGTTTTCCAGTTTATCAACTATTTTTGATGTGACTGCTTTTAGGTATTTTACATCTTCAAAGGGAAGTCCAGGTGCATAACCTTCAGGCATGCTTTTTACAAATTCCCATTGAAAATGGCTACCTTGTATAATTACTGAATATCCCGCATCGTAAAAGATTTTTGCAAGTACAACCGAGTGATGTGAAGTTATGCCCTCGCCTATTGATGGGTAAATTATTGCAACAGGTGAATTTTTATCATGTTGCATAATGTATTTGAATTTGTAGTTTTCTTTGTTTGGGGTGATATTTACTGATGAGGTTTTAATTTTTTTGCTGAAACATCTGTTCCAAATTGATAATTCATTCCACATAGATTTGTCAACTTCAGGAAGATCAAAAAGGGCTGTTCGCATTGAATCAACAACAGGATTTTGAGGATTGTAATTTTCAACGAGAATATCTGCCATAAGCTGTGAGTTATCCAAGTTGTAACTTTTTAGGATAATGTTATCGATATTAGCACCGCCTTTTATTATGTCCGCAACGGTTAATCTATCTTTGTTAATTTCTTCAAGGCTTTTGTCCCCTCTAATATTGAGTGTGTTTTCAACAAGTTCTTTTGAATTTTTTTCTTCTTCAGATGTTTTAAATCCGTTTTCAAGAATTTCTTTTCTGTCTAAGTTGTTACATTTTATATAATTATCTAGTCCGTACATTTTTCTTGAAATTTCATAAGGATCTGCGTATGTTGATTCAAGCATTTTTATAAGCGGTTGAAGATATGAAGTTCGATTTACGGTTATACCTGCTTTTACCATCGCAAGAATTGGGGTTCCGACATAAGTTGTTGGATTTAGCGAGGTATCAAGAATTTTTCCCGCAATTCCTCTTGCTGTTGTCCCGTTCATTACCGGTAGAACTATGTAAGAGCCTGAATTACATTTACATCTTGTTAAAGCTTGTTCCATATCTTCATTTACGGGTTCAAGATTGAAATATCTTTTTGCAGGGTCAAACATTCCACCAAGACCTATGGTCGTGTTAGTTAAAAATCTTGCTGTTTCTGTTCTTGTTGCTTTAAAATCTTTTTGGATAAGTGAACTTATCAATCTTTTCGGGTATTCAATATTTTTATATGCGCTTTGTATTCGTTCAATTCCATATTCAGGAAGAATTGAACACCATAGAATATGTACGGGACGTATAGCATATTTGTTTAGCCCAAGATTGAAGGCAAAAATTTTACGGTTAAATTTTTCGTACTTATCGGGCCCAAGATAGATGTAAGCGTAATCAGGATATTTACTCTGCTGAATTGTTAGTTCTTCTGAAATTGCTGTATTTGTTGTAAAAAATAGTAGAATTGATATAATAAAAAATTTTTTTAGCATTTTGTTCTCTTAGTAATTTTGTAAGACGTTATTATTGTTTTTTATGGATAAAAAAAGTTCATTACTCATTCGGATAATTTTTGTGATATTGTTTTTTATCAGAAAGGTGTTTTGGAAAAATGAGCGAAAAAGAAAAAATGTTAAATGGGCTTTTATATAATGCAGTTAATGATAAAGAGCTTGCTGATGAAAGAATAAAATGTAAATGTTTGTGCAAACAATACAATGATTTGTCGCCTGATAAAACAGAAGAAAGAAAAGAATTATTAAAAAAAATACTTGGCAAAACAGGTGAAAACTATTGGATAGAACCTAATTTTTGGTGTGATTACGGTTATAATATCGAATTGGGTGAAAACTTCTATTCAAACCATAATTGTGTAATTCTTGATCCTGCAAAAGTGAAATTTGGTGATAATGTTTTTATAGGACCATTTTGCGGATTTTATACTGCAGGGCATCCTGTGGATGTTGAAAGCAGAAATGCAGGTTTTGAATATGCAAAACCGATTACAGTCGGCAATAATGTATGGATAGGCGGGCATGTATCAGTAATGCCGGGGGTTACAATTGGTGATAACGTTATAATCGGAGCAGGAAGCGTTGTAACAAAGGATATTCCGTCAAATGTAATTGCAGCAGGAACTCCTTGCAAGGTAATTAAACATACAGAAAATGTTTAGATTTTTGTATATATACTTAAACCCCGTAATTTTATAATTAAAATTACGGGGTTTTAAATTTTTTAGTACGAATTGTTCGTATATATTTTAAATAAAAAGTTATAGGAATATATTTTTATAAGCCCAAAGCGTATTTGTTGCTTATAGAAACCATATTCATCGCGTTAAAAATATTCTGTTGCGTTGATTGAATAGAATCTGCTCTGTCAGAAATACTAGCCAGTTGCGTCTGTAAACTTTTTGCTTGTGATATTTTTGACTGATCGCCCGAGTTCATCATAACTTGTAACTGGGCTGATATGTTGTCAATAATATCATCAAGTGTGTCATTCGATGATACTGTTACGCCAACAGTTGACGCTAATGATTTCGCTTCAGATAGCAGTTCTTGTTCTGATGAATTACCTCCTCCTTGTTGTTGTCCTGCGTTTTGTTGATTTTTTGTCGCTTCTGCTTGCGCAATCAATGTTTGAGCTTGAGCCTCTGAGGTCACCGATGTTGGATCTATTCCCAAAGCCTCAAGTTTCATTTTCGTAGAAGAACTTAATTCTTCTTGCGTTTTATAACTTGATACGGCAGCAGATTGCGTTAAATTGATAGAACTTATGGAACTCATACCCACATCCTTTCAATTTTTTACTTTCTACTCCTTTTAATGTTTTTTTGACCGAAGTCAATATTTTTTACAAATTTCTTTACGGAATTTGGTATATTAATCTTTAGAATTTTGTGTGTGATTTTTACATTTCTTAAATAAAAAATAATTAAAATTGGCAGGAATTAGGAATATTTCTATGTTTGTGGTATGATTTTACACAGGAGTTATGTTATGAAAAGATTACTTATATTGTGTTCAATACTTTTGTTGATGTCATCTAGTGCTATGGCTGCATCAAAGTATGTGAAAATTGAACCTGAATTCTTAGAACCTTATCAGAGCAAAAGCAGTGATCAGGTGAATGAAACACTTGCTATTATTTTTAGCAAGATAAGACCTGTTATTAAAACTGATAAGTATCCGAAATATTATCACGATTTTACTTTGGTAAATGATGATGGAACTCAGAATAAAGCTTATCATTACGTAAAATATGGTAATGCTGAATTGATTTATAACACTGATACAAATGAATTAAAGTATGTATCTTTCAGACGCCCTGAGCTTATGAAGTGTAGAATAATTTATGATTATCCGTCAGGTCAGTTGCACGCTGTTCAGATTTTTGTATCAGATAAAGAATCTTTTATATACAGCCCTGATGGAAAATATATTGATTATTCTCCTTATGTAAAAGAGGTTAAGGATAAAGTTATCAGTCATTGGAAAGTTCCGCCAAGAAAGCAAATCGATATTTTAGCTAAAGGTCAAAAGGATTTGCTTGTTCAAATGGCTTTAACTCTTAATAGGGATGGAACAGTTAAAAAATGCAAGATTTTGAAATCTTCTAAAATCAAAGCACTTGATGAAAATGCCGGTGCAGCAATTAAGGCTGCAGCACCATTCAAGCCTTTCCCTAAAGCTTTCTTTAATGAAGAAATTGTGATTATTTTGAATTTTAATTTTAGTTTATAGAAATTAAAACTTAATCGGATAATCTTTAGGTATTTGCCAGCCATTATTGAATATTAAACATGTACACCAAAATTCTCTGTCAGAATCATCTGTAAATACATTAGAGTTAATACAAGCATTTTTTATATATTCTTCAGTATTATTACAAATACTATTTTTAGCTATATTCATATTGTAATTATTTTGTGTAATGTTTCTATCGACTGAAAAACCAAAAACATCTTTTCCAGCAATTAATTTCTCTTTTTGAGGAGATACTACAATTTGAATAGCAATTTTTCCGGTTTGATAGTTCATTGCAAAACATAGTCCTGTGTTATTTGGTAAAATATAGCACTTATATGAAGGATTTTTGTAACAATTTTCTCTATTGATATTACAAACTTCAAATCTGTCAATTTCACTATATTCTTTTATCACTTTGATGTTTGGTCTGAAATATTCATTAAAAACTAGTTCGCTACCAGAAAAGCCCCAACCATTAATAGAGCCATTATTGTTAGATAGTTCATTTGGTGCAAATGCAAAATCATTTTGATAATTTACTATTTGTAATGCGTTTGAAATAGTAGAATATGCGACTTTTAATTTGTTTTCAATAACTAATTTTTGATATTTACTAACTAATGTTGGAATTGTTAATGCCGCAACTACTCCAATAATGCCAAGAGTAATCAAAACCTCAGCTAATGTAAAAGCAGTTAATGCCTTGCCCCAAGCTTGTTTTGCGGGGGGGGGGCAACTCTAAGCTCTCTTAAATCCATAATTTATGCCTCCTGTCTTTTTTATTATTTACTATATTTTGAGTTTTGTCAAGATTTGTTCAATGTATTGAGATTTCGTAATTTCCGTTGTTGATTTTGAAATTCATACGGATAGTTTCGCCGTTGTATTCTGATGGCGGAGGAGTAAATTTCGGAACACTCATTAACATATAATATACAGTGTCGTTTAAGCCTTTGTTAGAAGATTCTTTTGAAAATTTTCTATTAATAAGTTTGCCTGTTTTGTCAACGGAAAATTGTATTGAACATTCTCCTGAGCCTTGAATACTGCCTACTGCAAATTTTGAGAACAATGCAGCTCGCAAATTGTTTTTGTAACGTAGCATTTCTGCACTGTTAGGGTTGTATGCAGGCTTTTGTGTTTTTGGTGGGGTTAAAAGTTCCGGATTAACCGACATTTCCTTGCGTTGTCTTATTATGATATTATTTTTTTTTTGAACCTGCTCTTGTTTTTGGGGAGCCTGTTTGGGAATTGGTTTTGAAATGTTTTGTGGTTTTTGAACCTTTTGAACTTTCTGTATCTTTTGAATATCTTGAAAATTTGTATTTGTTGCAGTTTTCGGTTGATTAAATATTTGTTGCGTAACCGAATTTTTCATCTGCTCTACATATTCAGCAGGAGTGAGCGGTCGAGTTTGTTCTGGTTTACTTTCAACCGGCTCTGGGTTGTATATTGGTGTGTCATCCCAAATTTTATCGATATTTGGAATTTGGGTTTTATTTATTTTTGTTTGTTGTTTTGTAATATTTTGTGGTTGTTTTTTCTCTGTTTTCTTATTGTCAACAGGAATTAGCCATACAAGTATTGATAGGATTATACATAGTGCAAAAAATATTCTTGAAAC
>USJT01000020.1 GCA_900555175.1 uncultured bacterium | reverse complement strand
TTGGCGGTTCAAAATCAAGCGGACAAGCAATTCACAAACTTTCAACAGATGTTCCGATGGGTAACAGTTTAAAATATAACAATATTACTAATAATAATGAATTATCTTGGCAAGAAAAATATCAACGTTATCTTGATGCATCTGCCAAACCGGTTTCAAGAGGCAAAAATAAAGGCAATTATACATTTATCAAAAAGCCTGCAGAACCTGTTTCTAATCCGGTAGATAAAAAACGTAAAGCTCTTGAGGAAATGGTTTCAGAAGTTTCTCAAGCTAAACTACATGATATCCCGAATATTGAACCTGAAATTGTTGAAGTTCAAAGTGAAGATGATGCAATTTCTAAAGCAATTAGATTCAAAGCCTTCGATAACAACAGAAATTCTTTAAAAGTTTCACGTCGTGACAGAATAAAAAGCAGATTTAAAAAATACGAAAAAGAAATTCCGCTACACGAACAAAAAAATATCGAACTGGGAGATTCAATCCTGCACGCAAATCCAAGAAGACTTAAAGACGCAAACTTAAATGTTTCTGACGTAACAAAAGAACATAAAATCAAATTTAAACCTTCAGAATATATTATGTCTTCAGTTGACGAATTTTTCTCAATTATAGACAAAGAACAGGCTACAAAAGAAGAAGCTAAAAAACTTCTTAACCCGACAAGTAACCCAATAATTAACCAAACAATTACAAACAATATACAAACTCCATCAAACAACATAACAACTCCGGTATCGGAAAATAAACCAATTAGAAATATACAAACTAATCCGATTACCCAATTACATAATGAAACAAAAAATTCATACCTAAACGGTTTAATCGTAAAATCAGGTTACAATATTGACAATAACAAAGGATTTTATGTAGTAAATCTTGACGGCAAATCAGCTCTTATCGGAAAAGTTAATGATGACATTTTTGTCCTCAAAAAATTTGACGGCAACGTAACAAATCCTATTCAGGTAAGACATGATAATGCAAATGTTTATATGGTAAAAGCCGGAGATTTTAAATCGCTTGTAGAAGTTAACAATGACAAAATGGGCGTTTTAATCGAATTATAACAGGTAAAATAAAGTGAGAGCATTTTCTAAATTATCCGTAATTATTATTTTGCTTTTTTGTGGGCTTATGCTATGTGGCTGCTCTAACAAAAAAAATTCGGAAATAACATTACAATTTGCAAGCTGGGGTTCAAAATCAGAAACAGACATATTAAAGCCGCTTTTAAAGGAATTTGAAAATAACAATCCTGATATAAAAATCGATTTTATGCATATTCCTCAGAATTATTTTCAGAAAATACATCTGCTTTTTGCATCAAACACAGCGCCTGATGTTATTTTTATAAACAATTTATACCTTCCTGTATATGCAAATGCAGGTTTGCTCGAAGAATTTTCTCCCGTACAGGGTTATTTCCCTCAAGCACTTGAAGCTCTCAGCTGGAAAGGGAAATTGTATGCAATTCCAAGAGATGTTTCAAATCTCGTAATTTATTACAACAAAGATATGTTTAAAGAAAAACATATTCCATACCCGAATAAAAACTGGACATTTGCAGATTTCTTAACAACAGCTCAAAAATTGACCGATAAAAATACTTTCGGCATAAGTTTTGAAGAAGATCCGCTATTTTATCTACCATATTTGATGAGTAACGGCGGAGGGATTTTACCGACAGAAATTAATAGAAAAGAATCCCAAGAAAGTTTACAATATTATGCGGATTTAAGAAAAAAATATCACGTTGCCCCATTAAAATCAGAAAGCGCAAGTGCAACTATGGCACAAATGTTTATACAAAAGCGTCTGGGAATGTATCTATCAGGGAGATGGATGGTTCCAAAATTAAGAGAAGAAGCTGACTTTGACTGGGATATTGCACAATTCCCAAATGGTACTAAGGGAAGTGTAGTTCAACTTGATGCTTCAGGCTGGGCTATTGCAAAATCTTCAAAACACAAAGCAGAAGCAAAAAAATTGATAGAATTTTTATCATCAAAAGAAAGCAGCGAAAAATTTACGCAAAGCGGCTTAATAGTACCTGCAAGAATTGACAGTGCAAATTCAAAATACTTTCTTGACGGTCAAAAACCTGCAAATACAAAATTATTTTTAGATATTATAAAAACCTCAAAACCAACACCCGTCACAGTCGATTATCGAGAAATAACAGACAAGTTGCAAAAAGATTGTGAAAAACTTTTTAACTAAAAATCATATAATTTGAATATAATTTGACAATATTACCCTTTAAAAAAAATTATTATGTTTCATATATAATAAAATTATGAAAGAATATGATTTTTACATAGTTCCGACCCCAATCGGAAATCTTGAAGATATAACACTAAGAGCAATTAATACATTAAAATCAGTGGATTTAATAGCTTGCGAAGATATTAGAGTAACTCAAAAGCTCCTTAACCATTATGATATTAAAACAAAATGTATTTCTTACCATAAATTTAATGAAAAAGAACGGGTAAATTTTTTCTTAAAGACATTAGAAGAAGGTAAAAAAATTGCACTTGTCTCAGATGCAGGAACTCCGCTTTTTTGTGATCCCGGAGCAGTAATCGTAAAAGAATTAAAGGAAAATAATTTTTCAGTAACCTCACTTGCAGGCGCAAATGCTGTTGTAACATTTCTTTCTCAAGTTCCAAGAGAAAATGAAGACTTTATATTTTTAGGATTTTTACCGAAAACAAAATCTCAAATCGAATGTCTTATAAAACAATATAAAACAACTGATGTTGTATTTTATGATTCACCAAACAGAATACTAAATACCCTGAAAATTATAAAAGAGGTATTTCCTGATGGGAATGTTGCAATAGGCAGAGAATTAACTAAAGTCTTTGAAGAAATCTTTATTAATTCAGTCGACGAAGCTATAAAACATTTTGAAAACAATCCGCCTAAAGGAGAAATAGTTGGACTTGTATTCAGAGAAAAAAATCAAAACGTAGATATTGATGAAAAAATTGCATTACTAAAATCAAAAAACTTTCGTGCAAAAGAGATTTCAGTGATTTTATCAGAGCTTTACAAACTCAATAAGAATGACGTTTACAAAAGATGTTTAACATAATTTACATATTCCAATTTTTTTAATTTATGATATAATATTTTTAGGATAGTAATTGAAGTTTTTAAGGTAGAGATTTTTTGAACTTACAAAACAAAATATATATATCTGTAATAGCCCTGCTGTTGGTTATTCTTTGCCCGCTTCAGAGTATTGCAAAAGATAATTTTTGGGGAGATACGGTTGATACGCAAATACATGACGTTCAACCATCGTCCGCTGCTCAAATGTATTCTACCGAAACTACTTCTACATCAACATATGCATCTGATAAAAAGATTTCTTCTTCCGTAAAAAAAGGTGATAAAATCATCAAAAATATTGAAATTATCGGAAACAATATTATTGATAAATCTCTAATCCTGCAACAAATGGAACTTCATGAAGGCGAACCTTACAGCAGAGATCTTGTTCGTCATGATCTTAAGGCTATCTATGAACTTGGCTATTTTACGGAAAAAATGAAAGCTATTCCGGTAAACAATTCTGACGGAACAGTAACCTTAAAAATAATAGTCGAAGAAAATGCTCCTATAACAGATTTTACGATTGAAGGCAATACCGTAATCTCTACCGATGAAATACTTTCCTACCTTTTACCAATGAAAGGCAAACCCCAAAATATTGCCGAAATCAATGAAGCAATTTCTAAAATTCAAGACTGTTACAGCTCAAAAGGTTACATTCTTGCAAGAATTGATTCCGTTTCTGATGACCCTGACGGCACTGTAAACATCAATATTAAAGAGGGTACAATCAACAGAATATTAATTTCCGGAAACGAAAAAACAAAAGATTACGTTATAGAAAGAAATGTTTTAACAGAACCGGGACAAGTATATAACGAAAATCTTTTAAAAGAAGACCTTGTCAGATTGTATGCAACTCAAGCCTTCAAAGATGTAACAAGAGAAATTGAACCGACAGGAGATCCTGACAAATACGATATTACAATTAATATCGAAGAACAAAGAACAGCAAGCATCTCTGTTGGTGGTGGTATCGATTCCGTAACAGGTGTATTCGGATCAGTCGGAATATCCGATAACAACTTTATGGGAAGAAACGAAAGACTTTCTTTAAACGGTATCGCAGGTACAGGTGTAATTCTTAACGACTCATCAATTAAGAGAAGAATGAACCTGCAAGCAGAATTAAGCTACTTCAAACCTTATTTTTACAACGCGGATACATCTTTGATGAGTAAAATCTTTTATAGAGATTTCGGTTCTTATCAGGTTCCGCTTGCAATTGAAAGAAGAATTGGTGCAGAAGCAACCGTTGCACACCGTATGAAATGGAACAAACACGTAACAGGAACATTCTCACTCGGAGTTGAAAACATTGACGTTTCAGAAGGTGACGGAAAGAAAATCAGCAACCTTTATTCAAGATATAATATTCCGATTTCTGAACGTGCAAAACAGTTAGAAGGCGGCCTATTCCTGTCATTAAGTCCTGCATTATTGTACGATACTCGTGATAACGCAACAGTTACAAGAAAAGGTACAATGGCAAGCTTGAGATTTGATGAAGAATTTGGACTGATAGACTTTAACAAAACTCACGGCAAATTAACCGGTATGGTAAAACAATATATTCCTGTCGGAAAGAAATCATCGTTATCATTCACTGCTAAAGCAGGCGGAAAAATTCACGGCGACAATATGCCTGAAGTAATGGCATACAGATTAGGTGGTCCTTATACCATCAGAGGTTTTAAAATGAGCGGTGTTGGTACAGGTGATGCCTTTGTTATGGGTAGTGCAGAATTTGCAACTCCAATTCCATTCCTTGACAAAACAAGAATTAACTTCTTAAATAATTTAAGATTTACAGTTTGGGCTGATGCAGGTAAAATATTTAACCCATCAATCACAGACCAAATATACGACAGACCGCTTTATGCTGTATCAGCAGGTATCGGTTTGAAACTTTATATCCCCGGAATGGGTCCATTATCAATCGATTATGGTATTCCGCTTACAAATCCGGGTGATAGCGGCAGTAGAGGCGGTTACTTTACTTTCGGTGTAGGTGACTTAATGTATTAATAAATTCCTTAGGAGGTATTAAAAAATGAAAAAATTCAAATTAGCAGCACTTTTAATGACAGCAGGATTATTCATTACTCTTGGTAATCAAGCTAATGCAGCAGGTGTAGGATATATCGATTATCAAAAAGTTCAAGATAATTTTCCATTTGCACAACAAGCTGTAAAAGATATTGATGCTAAAGCTCTTGAAATGCAACAATATATGGTTGATAAAGAAAAACAATACAAATCTCTTGATACTCCATTGAAAAAACAAAACTTTGAAGAACAAACTGCAAGAGAATTTAAATTAAAACAAGATTCTTATATGAAATTAAAAGCAGATAAAGAAGAACAAGTTTATAACAAAATTCAAGCAGCAACAAAACAAGTTCTTGTAGAACAAAAGCTTGATGCAATAGTTGATTACAGAGTAATCTTTGTTGGCGGTGTTGACCTTGTTATACAAAAATTAAAAAGCGGTCAATTTTAGTAACATATAGTTACAACCGTTTTAAAAGACTTTGCACATAATTTATAAATACTCAAAGGAAAGAAATGAAATACTCAATACATGGAGAACAGTATCATATCGGTCTTAATAAAGGTGATGTGGGAGAATATGTAATTCTTCCTGGAGATCCTAAAAGATGCGAAAAAATAGCAGCATACTTTGATGATGCGAAATTAATTGCAGACAGAAGAGAATTTACAACCTATACCGGATTTTTAAACGGCGTAAAAGTTAGCGTAACATCAACCGGTATAGGAGGGCCTTCTGCATCTATCGCATTAGAAGAACTTGTAAATGTTGGAGCAAAAACATTTATAAGAGTCGGCACATGCGGCGGAATTGACATAAACGTAAAAGGCGGAGACCTTGTAATTGCAACAGGCGCTATTCGCATGGAAGGGACTTCTAAAGAATATGCACCAATAGAATTTCCTGCAGTTGCAAACCTTGATGTTATAAATTCTCTTGTTAAAGCAGCTAAAAATTTGGGCAATGAATACCATACTGGAATTGTTCAATGTAAAGATTCATTTTACGGACAACATAATCCTGAAAGAATGCCCGTAAGCTACGAGCTTCAAAACAAATGGGAAGCTTGGAAAAGACTTGGCTGTCTTGCATCAGAGATGGAATCCGCAGCTTTATTTGTAGTCGGCAGCTTCTTGAAAGTAAGAGTAGGCTCCGTATTTTTGACAGTAGCAAATCAGGAAAGAGAAAAACAACACCTAGAAAATCCTGTTGTTCATGATACTGATAAAGCAATAAAAACAGCAATAGAAGCCTTAAAAATACTTATAGCTCAAGACAAAAATTAAGGAGAAAAGCGCAATGTATAACAAAAAAATGCAGTATGTTATAAAAACTTGCCCGAGCGATAACACCCAAGAACTTCAAAATCTTTTGAACGAAATGTCAATGAATGATTGGGAATTATATAGTATGCAAGAGGTTGAAAATGATGAAGGTCAAATTCTTTGTCACTGCATTTTTATGAGAGAAGCAGATAGCTCTGCAGATGAAATAAACGCAGATACAATAAATATTTCCACCTTCAAAAGTCAAATGGAAAAAATGCTCTCTCCGGAACTTTCTCCTTATGAAATATGTCTTGATATTCAAAGTAAAATTCGAGATCAAAAAGCTAAAATTGCAAAAATAAAAAAAGAACTTGAAGGCGAAGCCCCTGCATCAGTAAGCAGAAAAAAACTTAATGACAAAATTTCAGCTGGTCTAAAAGAGCTTGAAGATTTAAAAATAAAACTTGCAAAAGCTACATCTCCTGATGCAATGTATTCAAAATTAAAAGAAGAAAAATTCTCAATACATTTAAGTGAAGAAATTCTTGGCTTTATAGACCCTGATAACGAAATTCAAGAAGAAGAACTCGTTGCAGAAACAGTTAAATCTCGTTTAAAATTAACCGAAACTCTCGGCTATGTAATACCGAAAATTGTTTTTCAAGATGATGAAAAATTAAATCCTTATGAATTTTCAATAAATATCAGAGGAGTGGAAGTTTTTAAATCTTTTGTATACCCGGGATTTTTAATGTTTTTCTCAGATAATTTACATCTTGAAAAGAAAATCAAAAATTCCGTAAACGATATCGACAAAATAACAGGTCGCAAAATTGTTTGGATTGAACGAGAAAAAGCTAAAGATTTTTGGCAAGAAGGCATGTCAGGTTCTGAATTTATTGCGAGAGCATTGGAATTTTGTGCAATAAAATATGTTGATGACTTGTTGGATTACGAAGATCTTGATAAATATATAGACGTTGTAAATGAACGCAATGATTTTCTTGTAAGCAATATTATTCCTGATTTTATATCATTATCAGACTTGCGCTTTATTCTAACAAGCCTTATAAGAGAAAAAATTTCAATCAAAGATATCACACACATTTTTGAGAAAATAAATGATTTTGCACAAGAAAGCACAAAATCAGACTTAATCAAAAAAATAAGACTTTCACTTTCCCGTCAAATTTGCAAATCAAACGAAAATTCTGACGGAGAAATTGCAGCATTTGAAATATCTGAAAAAACACTTGATAAATTCATGCCGAATTTTGATGAAAGTGATGATGCAATAATTAGAATTGACGCAGGATTTGCAGAAAAACTGGCAGAAAAACTTTTGAAAAAAGCACAATTAATGAATATAGAATCTCCAAAACTTTTGGTACCACTGGAATTCAGACATCTAATATTCACGCTTTTGAGCAACTATATGAACGATATAGCAGTACTTTCAAGAGAAGAAATCGGATGCAATTCTCAAATAAATGTTATAGCAGAAATTTAATAATCCGTTACAAATAGTCAAAAAAATTTTTTCTTGGATTTATTATAATTGTATGCGTGTATTAGGGATTAATAATTATCAATTATCATTTCAAAGACGCCCGAGAAAAGAAGAAGAAGCGGGCTTAAGAGATACTATAAACAAGACTTATGATGCTCTTGGGACTAAAGATCGTGTCGTTATAACACACGGTTCATGCTTTCCTGCATCAAGTATTGAAAGAAATACAAATATCGGCAGCCCATACGGCGATTCTGCAAAAGATTGGGCAAAATTTTTAATGTTGTATGGATTTAATGGGAACCAGCTTGGACCTGGCGGGCAATTAGAATTTAAGGACGGAAAAATTAAACCGTCACCATATAATGCATCCGCATTTGCCAAAAACAAACTTTTTATAAATCTTCATGATTTAACAACTGATAAATACGGAAAAATTCTTTCAGAAGAAACATTCAACAAGGTTACAAAACCTGTTGAAAAATCTGACAATGATTATGAATTAACAAACTTTGATGAAGCAGTAGAAACTTATGATAAGGCACTTTCTGAAAGCTGGAACAATTTTAAAGCAAATCTTGCGAAAAATCAGCCTGAAGCTATTGCCTTGAATAAAGAATTCAAAACATTTTTACAACGCCACAACAATCGACTAACAGAAGAAGGCGTATTCAAAGTGCTAGCCAAACATTATAATACAGATGAAACTGATGATTGGCACAATAAAGAAGATGAAGATTTAATGGTAAATGTCAAAAACGGCGATACAGAAGCATTAAAGCGTTACCATGATATTATCAGACAAAACCGTAATGAAATTGATAAACATAAATTTGAACAGTTTATTGCAACTAAGCAAATAAAAGAAAACAAAGAATGGCGAGATAAACAAGGTTTTAAATATTACAACGACCTTCTTGTAGGCTGTTCAAAAATGGACAAATGGCGTTTTAAAGACGCATTTCTAAAAGATTGGGAAATGGGAGCAAGAGAAGCAAACGGAATTTCTCAAAGATGGTATATCCCTGTAATAGATCCTAAAAAAATATTCAAAAACGATAAATATGAACTAAATATTGGCGGAGAATTTTTAAAAGAAAAAATTGATTACGCACTGGAATTCAACGAGAATTTAAGAATTGACCATGCTATGGGCTTGATAGAACCATATTTACTATCAAAACATGCAAATAAAGAAGAATTTGTAAGCGGACCGCACAAAAATGAAAATGTTGAAAAATATGTTTCTCAATTAACAGATTCTAAAGGTCAAGAATATGATAAATATTGGGATTATCCAAAGCTGTTAGAAAAACTTGTATTACCGGAATTAGAAAAATACAAACTAACTCCGGATATGCCTGTATGGGAAGATTTATGCAGTTATCCGTCAAGATTTGTAGATATTTATGATAAAAAGCTACATCTTCCAAGATTAGTAAATCTTGACTGGGTTAGAGCTCAAAATGCTCTTGCAACAGCAAGAAAAGGTGATTGGTACCTGTTAGGTTCACACGATAGTATTCCAGCCATGACTTATGTAGATAGAATCGGAACCTTAAAGGACGGAAGCCAAGGCAAATACACAAAAGAACATGATGCTTGGAATCCTGCTTATCTTGCAGGTTATCTGAACATGGATGACGGAAGACAAAATATTGCAAATATAAGAAACGAATTAAAAAATCTTTGTGAAACAAACGACAGAGAAAGTGTTCGTGCAAAATTTGCAATTCTAATGACTACACCAAAATTCCAAATTTCATTTGCAGATCTTTTAGGTATAACCGATGCTACATATAACATCGGAGGTTCGGTAAGAGAAGAAAACTGGAAAGAAAGAATTTCTTCCGATTATCTCGACAAATATTATAAAAATTTAGCAAGTGAAAACCCAACAGCATTAAATATTCCTGAATTGTTGAAAAAAGCACTTCAGGCAAAAATCGATATGAAGGTTA
>USJT01000019.1 GCA_900555175.1 uncultured bacterium | reverse complement strand
AGTTCCGTAATTGTGGTCGATTTTATAGTGATCTCTATATGCTACGGCTCTTGGAATATTCCATGATCTAAATACTGCTTCAATAGCTTCTTCCAATTGAACGTATGGATCTTGAGGGAATTCTTTGCCTGTTTCTTTTTTGATTAATTCTTTATATGGTTCGATTAAAGATTTCCAATCTTCTGCGGTTAAATCTGTGTCTGATTTATAACCTTTTTCAGCTTTAATTTTGTCAAGGTAATCTTCAAATTTTTGTCTGTCAATTTCCCAAGCAACAGAACCAAACATTGTTAAAAATCTTCTATATGAGTCATAACAAAATCTTGGGTTGTTGGTTAATTTAATCATGCCTTCAACTGTTTTATCATTCAAGCCAAGGTTCAAAATTGTTTCCATCATACCAGGCATTGAAAGTCTTGCACCTGAACGAACAGAAACCAAAAGCGGATTTTCGGCATCTCCAAATTTTTTACCTGCTTGAGTTTCAACAACTGAGAGAGCTGTTTTTACTTCGTCCATTAGGCCTGCCGGCATTTTGTTGCCGTGATTGATGTAATCCATGCAGGTTTCAGTAGTGATTGTTAACCCCGGAGGTACCGGTAAACCGAGATTAGTCATCTCTGCGAGGTTTGCACCTTTACCACCAAGAAGATTGCGCATATCTGCGTTACCTTCCTTAAATAACCATACGCGTTTTTCGGTCATATTAATCTCCTTTCTTATTAATATAATAAACACTTTTGATGTTTTTACTATAACACAAAAATAAAAATTTAAACGCTTCTAAAACGTTATAAATTTTAATCTCTGATGCCTATCTGATTGAATTTATATTACGCATTAAATTTTGCATATTTGGCAAGTTATTTGCGTTAATGTTTAAATATATGCGTATATTTATTTTTTAAAGTAATCACAGATTAACGTTTTTTTGCGTGGAAAAATATTTTTAATATTTTCAAAAATCTTATTTTTTTGTGATTCTTCTAATTCTTTTTTTAGGATAGCTTTTTCTAAAACGACTTTGTTGTATAAATCAGAGCATACTGAACTCTTTTCAACATGTTTTCTCAGTTTCGCCAGTTGAATTTCTTTTTCTCTAATAAATCGTGTTAGTTCTTTTTTCACTTTTAGATGACCTCATGAACTGTACATTATTAGAATAAGCTTAATATTGAATTTTTAAATCGGCTTTTTAGTTGATTTAATATTTAAACAGTCAATAAATCATATTCATAGCCTATTTTTAGAGCTTTGATATTTAATGGTAAAAGATTTTTCCTGTGAGGAGGAATAACTGCATCAAGTGCTTGGTTAAGATATTCTAAAGAAGTAACTTTCCCGCCTTTTGCAAGAATTCCCAGAGATAAAATGTTTGCCATTTTAACGTTTCCTAAATCTTCTGCCATTTTAGATATTGGTGCAAAAATATAATTAATATCGCTTCTTGTTTTTTCTTCTTTTACAAGAGTTGAATTGGCAATCATCAAACCGCCCTTTTTAATTTTTGGTAAAAATCTGTCAAAAGATGCCTGATTTAATGCAATAATGAAATCTGCATCAGATTTATTTACTTCACTAACCTCATCATCACTCATAACAACTTCGCAATTAACGGTTCCACCACGCATCTCAGCACCGTATGAAGGATACCAAGTTACATTTTTACCTTCAAGCATAAATGCATTTGCTAAAACTTCTCCTGCAAGTAATACGCCTTGCCCGCCAAATCCTGCTATTATAAAATTCTTTTCCATTGTTTTTTTCCTCTTTATGGGTGTTTTGATAATTATATGTATTTTACTGTATGAGGTTAATTCCTCTATTGATTTTCTTGGGTTACATCTTTATAGATACCCGGTTTAAATATTGGCATCATCTCATTTTTTACTCTTTCATGAGCTTTTTGAGGTGACATTTTCCAGTTAGTTGGGCAAGTTGATAGGATTTCTACAAATCCAAGACCAAGTCCTTTTATTTGAACTTCAAAAGCTTTTTTAATTGCTTGTTTTGCTTTTCTGATATTTGCAACAGTGTCAAGTGAAACTCTTGCAGAAAAAGCTGTTCCGTCACATAGTGCAATATGTTCTGCAATCTTTATCGGATAACCGTAATAATCAACGTTTCTACCTGTCGGAGAAGTTGTTGTTACTTGTCCTAAAAGAGTTGTAGGTCCTAATTGACCGCCTGTCATACCGTAAGTTGTATTGTTTATACAAATTGCAGTGATTTTTTCACCTCTCAATGCAGCATGCATACTTTCTGCAAGTCCGATTGATGCAAAATCTCCGTCACCTTGATATGTAAATACAATTTTATCAGGTCTGGCTCTTTTAATACCTGTTGCTTCTGCCATAGCTCTACCATGCGGTGCTTCAAGAGAATCTACGTTAATAAAGTCGTATGTAGTAACAGAACAACCGATAGAAGCTGCAAGAATTGTATTTTCTCTAATTCCGAGTTCATCTAATACTTCTGCAACAAGTCTTACTGCAACACCATGATCACAGCCCGGACAGAATGAATATTTAACATCTCCTTTTAGAGATTCTGGTAATTTAAAAACTTGTGTTGCCATTATAATAATTCCTCTATTCTATTAACAATTTCTTCAGCAGAAGGTGGAACTCCTACTCCTTTGTTGATTAATTCAACAGGACATACACCGTTTACGGCTAATTTTACATCATTAACCATTTGTCCCATATTAACTTCAACTGTAATAATTTTCTTTGCTGTTTTAGCAAGTTCAGCAATTCTCTTTGAAGGGAACGGATATAGGGTAATCGGTCTTAAAAATCCTGCTTTAATTCCTTTTTCACGGAGTTTTTTCATTGCTGTTTTAACGTTTCTTGAAGTGCTACCGAAGCTTGTTAAAATTATTTCAGCATCTTCTGTGTTAATTTCTTCCCATTCGGTTTCGTTTTCTTCAAGTAATTTATATTTATTATATAGTTTTTTCAAAAATTCGCATCTGTCATCTGCAAGAGGTCCATAAGAGCGGATAATTCTTCCGTCTCTGCCTTTAGCACCTGTTAATGCCCAATTTGAATTATCGATTTCTGGGTACGGATAATCGTAATATTCAACAGGTTCCATCATTTGACCTAATAAACCGTCTGCTAATAACACAGTCGGGTTTCTGTATTTTTGAGCAAGATAGAATGCTTTGTATGTCAAATCTACGCATTCCTGAACTGTTGATGGCGCAAGAACGATTAAGTTATAATCACCGTTTCCGCCACCTTTTGTTGCTTGAACATAATCTCCTTGAGAAGGATAGATGTTTCCAAGTCCAGGACCGCCTCTCATAACGCTTACAAGTACAACAGGTAATTCATCTGCTGTTGCATAAGAAAGACCTTCCTGCATAAGAGAAACCGCGCAAGAGGAAGATGATGTCATAGCTTTTACCCCTGTTGATACGGCACCTATTGTCATATTTATTGCTGCAAGTTCACTTTCTGCCGAAACATATCCGCGATGTAATTCTTGCATTTTACCGCTCATAAATTCTCCGATTTCACTTTGCGGAGTGATCGGGTAACCGAAATAACATTGGCAACCTGCTAAAACTGCTGCATTAGCTATTGCGTAATTCCCTTTTGTTAAAACTTTTTTATTTGTTAGACATTGTGTCATTTTTATTCCTCATAATCTGTATTGCGGAAATAATTTTTCAATTTCCTAAAATGTTAGTCTTTGTAAACTTCAGTAATTGCTAAATCAGGACATCTCATAGCACACATTGCGCAACCAAGACATTCGTGATTAGGGTCATGAAATTCAACAGTGTGAACTCCAAGACTGTTTGTTTCCTCTCCAACCCTTAAAAGTTTTTTGGGGCATTCGTTAATACAAAGATAGCATGCTTTACATTTATCTTTATTTATTACTATTCTGCTCATCTTTACCTCTTCATCAAGTGTATAATCTATATTATAACATCGAAATAAAAAACGGGATACTTTATCTTTACATTTGTAATAATAAACGTTAAGAGTTTGCATTGATTGGTATTCTTCTGATAATATTATATATGAAATCATATATTATATAGGGATATTATTAGGAAAGAGTATAAAATGGCGCTGACAGTAGACGAAATTGCGGAGATTCTCAACACGATGCGTGTTGAAAACGAACATAATGTTGAAAATTTTCAAAAGGTTTTGACAGGAATTAATAATAAAATTGAATTAATAGCTGAAGATAATGAGGCTACTGATTTAATAAAACTTTATATTTCTGAATTAAAAAAGATTGTCGAAGATAGACATAATGATGCAAATAGCAGATTCTCAGGAATTGAAAATTCTCTTAATAATATTCTTTCCTCTCAAAATAATGGTGCTAAAACTTCTGAAATAGTTGATTTGTCAAAAGTTGTCAGTGCAAGTTTTAATGCTATGTCTGATGAATTCTCTCATCAGGAAAATGCTTTGAATGAATTGGATTCAAAACTTGATTTAATAAAAACAAATTCTTTTAATAAAGATGAACTCGCAGGTTTGTTAAGCAGTTTTGCATCTGATTTATCTCAGATGAATAGCGATGTAGAAAAATCTTTTGGTAAAATAGAAAATTCTTTAACAGAAGCTTTGGAAAAAATTAACGGTTTAGATTTTTCTTCTCAAATAAGCTCTATCGATAGTAAAATTGTAGCTTTGACCGAAAATATTGATGCTATTCCTTCAAAAATTTCTTTCGCAAGTTTAGAAGATAAAATCTCTTATTTTCAAAATATAATTGAAGCTTTAAGAAGAGTTATTGTTGATGTTCCGACTTTAAGCGCTCAAGCTGTTTCAAAACAATTTTCCGATTTAGAAAATTCTTTTGAAAATATTCTTTCTGAAGAAGATTTTAACGCTTTTAAAGATAATCTTTTTGATTATATAAGACAATTAAATGACAGTACAGTTATTGTCAGTGCTGGTATTAATGAAAATAAAGAAAAAATTGAAAATATTTTAAATGTGATAAATTCACTGGATTATAAAAATAATTTAAGTGAAATTTCTGATAAAATTCAAGAACTTGCTGATACTGTAAAAGGTTCTTCTCAAGCAAATACTTATGAAATTCAAAATCTTGAAAAAACTTTATCTTCAGTTGTTACGGATTCGGATTTTGCAGGGTTCAAATCAGATTTAGCAAATTTCGTTCAAAAAATTATAGATAATTCAACAGCTCTAAATTCTGAACTTTCATATTCTACTGAAAGAATTGAAAATATTTTAACAACAATTAATTCAATGGATTACACTCAGGATTTTGACAGTGTATCTAAAAAGATGGCAGAGCTTGAATCTGCTGTTAATGAAAATATTGCAGGTATTGAAAAACATCTCAATACTTCTATTTCTGATGTTTCTGAAAATGTTTTGAAAAAACTTGATGATTTAGAAATTTCATTATCAACAATTGTATCGGATTCTGATTTTGCCGGATTTAAATCTGATTTGGCAGAGTTTGTGCAAAAAATTATTGATAATTCAACAGCATTGAATTCAGAACTTTCATATTCTGCTGAAAGAATTGAAAATATTTTGACAACTGTAAAAGCTCTTGATTTTAGAGATGATTTTGTTGGAATTGAAAATCGCATTAATGATTTGAAGGAAGCTTTTGATGAAGGTTCAAAAGTAAATTATTCGAATTTGTCTGAACAAATTAGTACGATAAAAGCTCTTCTTGATAGAGGTTTCGATGATATTGATGCATCAAGGCAATCTGTTTATAATGATTTGAAAAACAATCTTGATGTAATTTTATTAAATATTCAAACAGTATTGAATTCAAATTCTCAAAAATCAATAGATGAACTTTCATCTCTTGTTGAAAATTTATCAGGTGTTGCATCAGATTTGAGAAAGGATATAACTTCTGATATCCAAGGAGATTATGGTGATGTTAAATCAAGCATAAATGCCGTTGCTGTTACTTTGCAAGCAGTGAAAGATGATATTATAAATAAAAATAGTGATTTATATTCATCTTCTGCACGTGATATTTTGTCGTTGCAAGATAAGATTGATGTGCAAATAAAAACGCTTGAAGATATTAAAAATGCAATTAATGACGATAGCAAATTTGATGTTTCTGAAATTACAACTTCAATAGAAAATATTAATGGCGAAATTTCTTCAATAATTTCTGATTTAAAAGAAGATTCTTCTTCAAATTATGAAGCGATAAAATCTTATGTCGAAGAATTGTCATCAGCTATCCAATCAAATCAAGAAGAATTTTTGAATGTCGCAGGACAAAATTCAAATCTTTTGAGTACAAAACTTGATGCGGTTGCATCTAATGTTGCAGATTTTAGAGAAGAATTTAAACAGGCAATTTCAACTGATGTCGGAAACTTCTCATTGATTTCAAAAAATGTAGATGGAATATCTGAAAAACTTGAAAAATTCCAAAATGATTTTGCGGAAAATTCTGCAGAGAATATTAATTCTTTAAAATCATTACTTGCTGAAATGTCTGAAAAACTTTCAGAAGACATTGAGTATCAAAAGAAAATGTTTTCTGAAGTTTCTGAAAAACAAGATGAAAAACGTTTTGAAGCAGTTCAAAAATTAACTTCTGATGTTCAAAAACTTGACGCTTTGTTTGCATCAAACAGCGAAATGTATAAATCTGTTGCAGATGAAAATATAAACAGTATAAAGGAATATATTAAAGAATTAAGTGATTCTTTATACACGTTGCAAGCAGATGGGGAAAATAAATTTAAAACAAAACTTGAAGCTTTAGATGTATTGAGTCATGGGTTTGAAACTTTTGTAACAAACGTAAATGAGCAAGTTCAAAAAGTGTTGGATGAAATTAAAACTCTTGATTCAACAAAACAAAATAATGAAGTTCAATCAGAATTAAGTAATTTAAAATTGTTATGTGAAGGATTGCTTACTTCAATAAATGATATTTTAAGTAAAAATGATAAGTTGTCTTCTGTTGTATCATCTTTAGCTGAAATTGTTTTGAAAAAAGATGATATAAATGAAATTTCATTTAAAATGGATGAGTATTCGGATATATTAGCTGAATTGAAAGAATTTATGGAAGCTTCTTTTGCTAATAATTCTTCTGAAATAAATTCTTTGTATGAAAAGGTTGAAACTTCTTTTGAAAATATTGTATCAAGAGATGATTTTGCAGAATTTAAAAATGAATTATCTAAATTTTTGGAAAAAGTTACTGATAATTCAAACATATTAAATTCAGATATGCAATTAAATCAGGAAAAATTATCAAAAATTCAAGATAGTATTTCCGCAATCGAGCTTCCTGATTATTCTTATGAATTTGCACAAATTGCTTCAAAAATTGATGATTTGTCAGTGATGTTTTCAAGTTCTGCTTCTGCAAATTACGAAGGAATTAGTACAAAGCTTGATGAGATTAAAACTCAAATTGATGAAAATAATAAAGATGAAAAAGTTGTTAAAAAACTTGATGAATTTTCTGAGCTGATGAATTCTTTAAAGACTTCGATTTCTCAATCAGTTGCTCAATCTGTCGATACAAATTCAAAAGCAATAAATGATCAGTTTGCAAAATTTGAAGATGCTTTTTCAAGAGTTGTAACTGATGATGATTTTAAAAATTTCCGTGTAGATTTTGGTGATTTTATTCAAAAAATCTTGGATAATGCAGATGTTTTACACTTAAACAGTGATACGACAAAAGAACAAATTAATAATATTTTAGAGAAGTTAAATGAATTAAATTATTCTGAAAATTTTGCAAATATAGATAATAAATTAGATACAATTCATTCTTCATTTGAAAATATTTCAAAAACTAATTATGGAAATATAGTTACCGAAATTAACAGTTTGAAATCTTGGTTAGATGAAGGTTTATCAAAAAATTCAGATTTAGATAAAGAAAATTATGACAAACTTGTTTTTTCTTTAGCTGCAATTACTGATAATGTTGAAATATTAATGGATTTGTCTTCTCACAAGCCTGTTGAAATTGTTGATAAAGTTTCTGAACAAATTGGCAATTTGGTTTCAGAAATTAATGAAAATATTAACAGCGGAAATAAATTAAAGCTTGAAGAATTAAAAGATACACTTGCTAATGCAATCAATGAAATATCTGACTTTAAACAAGGACTGGAAGAAAAAACTGATAATTTAACATTCAATTTTACTGCTGGGTTTGATAATGTAAAAACATCTTTGGAAAATATATTGGTCGCATTTAATTCTTTGAATGACTCCTTAAAAGAAGGATATGAAAACAATACAAAAGAATTAACATATAATGTGGAAAATGTTTCCGGTAAAATTGAAGAATTAAAGGATGAAATTCATCAATTTACGACAAATTATTCAGATAGGGTTTATACTGTTGTGAAAGAAATTTCTGACAAATTGGAGGGTTTATCTGCAAATGTTACTGACGGATTAAGCTCACAAATTGATGAGTTGAAAAAAACAGTTTCTGAAATATCTGATAATGTTGAAAAAACTTTTGGAGAATATTTTGGACAATTAAAAGATGCAGGTGATGTTCACTCCGCAGAAATAAACGGAATATCTGAAAATATAAATGATTTTAGAGCGCATGTAGATGATGCAATTCAGAGTTTAAAAGATTATGTAACAGAGTTGAATGTTGCATCAAAATCTTCAAAATCATTAAGTGACAGCAAATTTTCAGAAAAATTGGTAAATCTAGAAGCAGGATTAATTAATAATGCTGAAAGTTATGAAGAAAAAATCGGTTTACTAAATGAAAAGTTGGCTGAGTTTGTTGAAGTTGTTAAAAACAGTTCTTCAACAACTGAAGAAAAAATTGCATCTTCAGTAGAAGAAATTAACAGTATGAAAGAGGAATTTTCATCATTATCTGATTTGTTAAATACTATAAAACAATCCGCAGATGAAAAAAGCTCTCAAATGATTTCTTTATTAGATACAAATATTGAGCATGTAACCGAAACTGTAAATGAAATAACAAGTAATGCAATTCAAAATATTGATTCATTAATAGGTGAAAATATATCTTCTTTAGAAGAAAAACTTTCTGTTCTTTTAAATACGGTTGAGGGCATGAAAGATACAAATCTGAATGATTTTTCAGAAGATTTTAAAGATAAAGTTTCTGAATTAAAACAGGAATTAGAACTTATTAATACGGATATATCAGGTGCTCTTCAAGCTAAATCTGATGATGTGATGAGTGCGATTGAGTCTGTAAAAGCTGCAATAGATGGATTTTCTGTCGGATCTGATTTTGATAAATTCTTAGAAGATATAAAATCTGAACTTGAAACATCATTTATGAATTTCAGTGTGGATGTGAACGGAGAACTTTCAGCTCATTCAGAATCAGTTTTACGTTTGGAACAAGCGTTTAAAGAAACTTATAATAAAGTTACTGTTATAGAAGATTGTGTATCAGAAGATATAAAAAATAGTATTGAACTTTTAAATATTACAATTGAAACAAATACAAGAAATCTAAAATGCGGATTGGAAGAAAAACTTGATGAATATATTAATGATTTAAAAGCTCATCTTGATTTAGTTATAAATGATACAAAAACATTAGATTCAATTGACAGTTTGAAAGATGAATTGTCTGTAAAATTAGATGCCGTAATTTCAGAACAAGAAAATTTGGCGCAACAAAATAATGTATTATCTTCAAGTATTACAACTCTTGGAGATGATCTTAAAAATTATGTTAAATCTGCCTGTGAAAATACTATTGATAAATATAGCCCGATACAGCACAAGGAAGCTGTTGATTTATTAAATCAAAAAGTTGATTCTCTTGTTGAATCAACAAGTGATGAAGAAATAATTGATATATTAGATCAACTGGAACAAAAAACAGAAAAAATCGGTGTTGATTTGTCAGGTGCAGTAAATTCTATAAAGGATAAAATCGATTTAATAGAAAATGATAATTCAGTAAATACAGAATTAAAAGCATTATCAGAAAAAATTGATATTATCGCATCAGATGCCTCAGTTGAAGAATTACAAGAAAAATTTGATGAATTTTCTTCTAAAGT
>USJT01000018.1 GCA_900555175.1 uncultured bacterium | reverse complement strand
TAAACGTATTTTCGATATATACGAACCTACTCAACAAACAGTTGAAGAATTAGGCAGATTAGATTTACCAGCAGGCGTAGATATTGAAGTAAAATTATAATCTGACTAAATTGAAAATTAAATAAGCATTATGCATGTAATGTGAACTACAACCGATTAAGGCAAAACTTAATCGGGACAACCGAAAGGTTGTAGAGGTGAAAACCCTCAAAATTAGGTAAAGATTAGCAAGACGTAGCGCTCGCAAGAGAAAACGAATTTTGGCAAATGTGCCGAAGGCATAAGCAAAAAGCACATGACAAAATAAGGGACTCAATGCAGAAAGATGAAAAAATTATTTTTCGGCAAAAGTTTTTTAAATGCCATAAATTCGGGAAAGAAAGGACAAATATGACACTAGGTGTAATAGGTAAAAAACTTGGAATGACACAAATCTTTGATGAACAAGGATTAGCAATTCCTGTAACCGTAATCAAAGTAGATCCGATTGTTGTTACTCAGGTAAAAACAGTTGAAACAGACGGCTATAACGCAATTCAAGTAGGAACAATTTCAGCAAAAGAAAAACACTTAACAAAAGCTGAAATCGGTCACTTCAAGAAAAACAATCTTGAAAACTTCAGACATCTTCAAGAATTTAGAGTAGACAATCCTGCAGACTACAAAGTAGGCGACAAAATCGAATTATCAGTATTAGATAACGTTGAAAAAGTAGATGTAACAGGCAAATCAATAGGTAAAGGTTTCCAAGGTACAGTAAAAAGATGGAACTTCTCAAGAGGGCCAATGGGCCACGGTTCTAAAAACCACAGAGAACCAGGTTCAATCGGTGCAGGTACAACTCCATCACGTGTTATCAAAGGAAAAAGAATGGCTGGTAACATGGGAAATGAAAGAGTTACAATTACTAAATTAAAATTAGTAAAAGTAGATGCAGCAAACAGCTTAGTACTAATCAAAGGATCAGTACCTGGATGCGAAGGCAGACTTGTAACAATCGTACCAACAAGAACAAAATGGAACTAATCACAATATAAAAATTAAACTAACAGAAAAGTTATAAAAATCCCGAGTTGCCAAATAAAACTTGATAAGCTCAAGAAAGGGGTAACAGGCAGTAGATAAGTAAAAGGAAAACTAAAAAATGTCAAAAGAAATATTAAGTACAAACGGAGAAAAATTAGGCGAAATCACATTGAACGAAAATGTGTTCGGTGTAGAACCTAATATTCATGTAATGCACTTAGCATTAAGAAGACAATTAAACAATGCTCGTCAAGGTTCAGCATCTTGCAAAACAAGAGCAGAAGTATCTGGCGGCGGCAAAAAACCTTGGAAACAAAAAGGTACAGGTAGAGCAAGAGCAGGTTCTCTACGTTCACCATTGTTTGCAGGCGGCGGCGTAATCTTTGGACCAAAACCAAGAAGCTATGCCTTCAATATGCCACAAAAAGCAAGACAATTAGCTCTTAAATCAGCATTGTCAGCAAGAAGTGAACAAATGGTAGTAGTAAAAGACTTCTCTACAATTACTGAACCAAAAACAAAATTAATGGTTAGCGCATTAAAATCATTAAACGTAACAGGAAAAGTATTAATCGTTGCTAACGTAAAAGCTGAAGAAAACAAAAACTTAGAATTAGCAGCAAGAAATATTCCTAGCGTAAAAATAATTTTACCGACTAACTTAAATGTAAAAGATTTACTGGAAGCTGATTCTGTTGTAATTACCGAATCTGCTGTTAACGATATAACAGAAAGGCTACAATAATGAGTAAAGCAAGAACAAACACAGAAAAATTATATGATGTAATTAAAAAACCAATCATCACAGAAAAGTCAGTAGGTGCTACAAGTTTAGGTCAATATACTTTTGAAGTAGTACAAGACGCAACAAAAGTAGAAATTGCTCAAGCTGTAGAATTAGCTTTTCCTGGAAGAAAGGTTAAAAAAGTAAGAACAGTTTATATGCCATCACACGAAAAAAGAATGGGCTATAAATTCGGAAGAACAGATTCTTCTAAAAAAGCCATCGTAACAATCGAAGGCGATCCGATTGAAGAATTAATCGGAGCATAACAAACAGGGCGTAAGGCGTATGTCCTGAAAATGACACAAAGCCAATTAAAGGAGAAAAATAAAAATGGCAATCAGAAAAATAAACCCTACATCTCCAGGCCAAAGAGGGATGACAAAGAGTGATTATCAAGAAATCACTTGCACAACTCCTGAAAAATCATTGTTAAAATCATTGAAAAAAACAGCAGGAAGAAATAACACAGGTAGAATTACATGTCGTCACAAAGGCGGCGTTGTAAAAAGAACCTACCGTATCATAGATTTCAAACGTGAAAAATTCGGCGTACCGGCAACAGTAAAAACAATCGAATACGATCCGAACAGAAACGTTAGAATTTCTTTAGTATATTACGCAGATGGTGAAAAAAGATATATCTTAACACCGGAAGGATTAAACGTAGGCGATGTAATCGTATCAGGTCCTGAAGCACCAGTTCAAACAGGAAACGCATTACCGCTAGAATTAATCCCACTAGGTACAATAGTTCACAATATCGAACTTACACCAGGACGTGGCGGTGTTATGGTAAGATCAGCAGGAAACGCTGCGCAAGTAATGGCTAAAGAAGGCAATTACGTAACAATCAAACTTCCATCATCAGAAATGAGAATGGTAAGAAAAGAATGTATGGCAACAATTGGTACATTAGGAAATGCAGAATTCAAAAACTTATCAATTGGTAAAGCCGGAAGAAAACGTTACTTAGGTATCAGACCAACAGTACGTGGTGTAACAATGAACCCTTGCGATCACCCACACGGTGGTGGTGAAGGGAAAACAGGTCCAGGAGGACACCCAAAAACACCTTGGGGTAAACCAGCTCTTGGCCATAAGACAAGAAAATCAGGCAAAGCTTCTGATAAATTAATTGTTAGAAGAAGAAAAAAATAGCGGATTTTGGCTAGTGTAAAGGGTTAGCCAAATAAATAAAAAAAGGCAACCCCCTTACACATCCGCGAGAAAAACTTGACGAAGTGGAATAAATTTAACAAATTTATGGAACTGAAAGCAAAGTTTTGAACCGCCAATAATCCAAGACTAACCAAAAACATAAAAGGAGAAAATATTAATGGCACGTTCATTAAAAAAAGGTCCATATGTAGAAGAAGCTCTACAAAACAAAATCGCAAAAATGAATGCAAACTCTGAGAAAAAAGTTATCAAAACTTGGTCCAGAGCATCAATGATTGTACCTGATATGTTAGGACACACAATCGCTGTTCACAACGGAAAAACTCACGTTCCCGTATATGTAACAGAACAAATGATCGGACACAAATTAGGTGAGTTTGCACCAACACGATTATTTAAAGGACACGCAGGATCTGATAAGACTGCAAAACGTAAATAACGCAATTACAAGAATAAGGAAATAAAAAAATGGAAGCTAAAGCAAGACAAACAGATATTAAAATGACAGCCAGAAAACTTCGCCGAGTAATCAACGAAGTAAGAGGAAAATCTGTCATTGAAGCTCAAGATATGTTGCGTTTTATGCCTTACTTTGCAGCAAGAGTTGTAGAAAAGAACTTGAAAGCAGCTGTTGCAAATGCACAGGAAAAATACGGCATAGGAGCTGAAGCTTTAAAAGTTTCAGAAATATTTGCAGATGAAAGCGTTACATATAAAAGAGCAAGAACAAGAGCGCAAGGTCGCATGTACAAAAGACTAAAACGCACTTCTCATTTAACATTAAAAGTAAGCGATATCACTGTTAAAAAGTAGTAGTAATAACAAAAGGTAAATAAAATGGGACAAAAAACACATCCAAAAGGATTTAGAATCGGTATAATTCAACCGTGGGTAAGCACATGGTTTGCCAAGGTTAAAGATTATGGCGTATTCGTAGCAGAAGATGCTAAAATCAGAAAATTTATTAAGAAAAAACTTTATGCAGCAGGCATTTCAAAAATTTTAATTGCTAGAAAAGCCCAAAATACAACCATAACAGTTGTAACTGCTAAACCAGGTATTGTAGTAGGTCGCGGCGGACAAGGTATTGACGATTTGAAAAAAGAAGTTTCAAAATATATCGGCAAACCTGTAGTTATAAATGTTGTAGAAGTTGCAAGAATAGATGCAGATGCACAACTTGTAGCAGAATCAATCGCACAGCAATTAGAAAAACGTGTTAAGACGTGCCATGAAACAAGCACTGCAACGTACAATGAGAGCAGGTGCTCAAGGTATAAAAGTAATGGTATCAGGCCGTTTAGGCGGAGCTGAAATTGCTCGTTCAGAATGGGCAAAAGAAGGCAGAATACCACTTCAAACCCTACGTGCTGATGTTGATTACGGATTTACAGAAGCCGATACAATCATGGGTAAAATTGGTGTTAAGGTATGGATTTTCAAAGGCAACTTGATGCCTGGCGAAAAAGCAGACCAAAACATTAAAGCAAAAAGCGGAAAAGAAGGATCTGAAAAAGGCGGAAGACGTCCAAGACGCAGAATCTCTTCAGAATCAGCTGAATAAACAAATTAAGTAAAGAAAATATAACAGGAGTAAAATAACAATGTTACAGCCTAAAAAAACTAAATACCGCAAAATGATGAAAGGCAGAATGAAAGGCACAGAAACCAGAGGAACAAAATTAGAATTTGGCGGCTATGCACTTCAAGCTGTAGAACCGGGTTGGATAACCAGCAGACAAATCGAGGCTGCACGTCGTGCAATGACTCGTGAAATCAAACGTGGCGGTAACGTTTGGATTAAAATATTCCCTGATAAACCAATTACAGCAAAACCTGCTGAAACTCGTATGGGTTCAGGAAAAGGTAATTTGGAATATTGGGTAGCAGTTGTAAAACCGAACAGAATTCTATTTGAACTTGATTACTTCGACAGAAGTGTAGCAGTTCACGCACTAGAATTGGCTGCTCAAAAACTGCCTATTAAAGTAAAAGTAGTAGAAAAAGCTAAGTTAGAAGCATAAACGCTTAAAACTATAAGGAAATAAAAACGATGAAACTAAATGAAATGCGCGAAAAATCAGTTGAAGAGCTGCAAAGTGCAATAGTAGATTGGAAGAAAGATTTGTTTAACTACAAATTACAACTATCCACTCACAAATTGGAAAATACAGCATTAATTTCCAAAACAAAAAGACTTATAGCTCAGGCAAAGACTATTATTAAAGAAAAGGCTAACGCATAAGGAGAAAAACATGCCTAAAAAAGAAAAACAAGGTGTAGTAATCAGCAACAAAATGGATAAAACAATTGTTGTAAAAGTAGCAGATTATGAACCACATCCAAAATACAAAAAAATCATAGAATCAAATAAAAACTACAAAGCACACGATGAAGGCAATGTTTGCAACGAAGGCGATATCGTAAGAATCGTTGAATCAAGACCTATCTCAGGTGGCAAACGTTGGACATTAGCTGAAGTAGTAGAAAAAGCAAGATAATTCTTGCAAACTTCAGAATTGAAATACAATACATAAAAAATCAATTCAAAGCATAGACATCATTACAAAAGTAATGCGCTGTCAAATCAGTAAAACAACATTCTTTAAAAATAAAGGAAAAAGAAAATGATACAACAAGAAACAAGACTAGAAGTAGCAGATAATACAGGTGCAAAAGAACTTTTATGCATTCGTGTAATGGGAAGTTCAAACAAGAAATTTGCTGCAGTAGGCGATGAAATTGTTGCTGCTGTAAAAGATGCAAACCCAAATATGCCTGTAAAAAAATCTGAAGTTGTTAGAGCTGTTGTAGTAAGAACTAAAGCTGATATCAAACGTGCAGATGGCTCAGTTATCAGATTTGATGAAAATGCGGCAGTAATAATCAACAAAGACGGCAACCCTCGTGGAACCCGTGTTTTCGGACCTGTAGCTCGTGAATTAAGAGATAAAGGTTACATGAAAATCGTTTCTCTTGCACCTGAAGTTATCTAGTGCAAGAAAGATAATCCAATAAAATATAAAGGAAATAATAAAATGACAAAGAAAAAATTGCATGTAAAAAATACTGACAGAGTAATGATTATTGCAGGCAAAGATAAAGGCAAATCAGGTAACATCAAAAAAGTAAATGTTGCTGAAGGCACTGTTACTGTTGAAGGTTTGAACATGGTTACAAAAGCTCAAAAACCTCAACCGATGGCAGGTATTCAGGGAGGTTTAATTAAGATGGAAGCTCCGGTTGATGCTTCTAACGTAATGGTTATCTGCCCTGCTTGCGAAAAACCGACAAGGATCAAACACGAAGTCGTTGACGGCAAAAAAGTTCGTGTTTGTAAAAAATGTGGTGAACAATTAGATGCTAAATTATAATTCGTGTTATAATTTAAGTATCATAGAATTAAGGAAATTAAGAAAATGACAACAAGAACTAAAAACTTAAAAGCTAAATATCAAGAAGAAGTAGTTCCTGCATTAAAGGAAAAATATGGCTACAAAAACGTTAACCAAATTCCAAAACTTCACAAAATCGTTTTGAATATGGGTGTTGGCGAAGCTTCTCACAACTCAAAAATTGCTGAAGCTATTGAAGCTCAATTAACTAAAATTGCAGGTCAAAAATGCGTAGTTACAAAAGCTAAAAAATCAATCGCTTCTTACAAATTAAGAGAAGGAATGCCGGTTGGTGCAATGGTTACATTGCGTGGCGAAAGAATGTACGACTTCTTACAAAAACTTATTTGTGTAGTTCTTCCTCGTATTCGTGACTTTAGAGGTATCTCAGCAAAAAGTTTCGATGGCCGTGGTAACTATACATTAGGCTTGAAAGAACAAGCATTATTCCCTGAAATCACTTATGAAGAAGTTGATTTGGTTAAGGGTATGAACGTATCAATAATCACAACTGCTGAAACTGATGATGAAGCTCGTGAATTATTGAAATTACTCGGAATGCCTTTCAAAGGATTAAAATAAGACGTCATTTCGAACTTGTTTCGAAATCTCAATGTTAAACAAGATAATAAATAAAAACATAAAAGGAGAAATTCATGGCTAAAAAAGCGATGATAAACAAAGAACTAAGACGTGAAAAACTTGTTGCAGCAGGCAAATATCCTGCAGTAAGACTTCATAACAGATGCAGCATTTGCGGTAGACCTCACGGTTACCACAGAGATTTCGGTCTTTGCAGAATTTGTTTAAGAAAAATGGCTCACGAAGGTTTACTTCCGGGCGTTACAAAAGCTAGCTGGTAGGTTAGCGTATCCTAAAACTTGTATATTACTATTCTAAATATTAGTGGTACAAGTAAGGAACGCAACCTTCTTATGCAAGCGAAGCTGAGTATAAATTGTCACAGACAAATATATATATAAAATAAAAAACCAAAGGACCGAGGGATGCGGTCTTTTTTGGTTTTTTACAATGATTAAAGAATAATTTACATATTTAAAGAATTACTTGTAAAAATAAATTATTCATGATAATTTAATTATACAGTTCCAGACTGCTGAAACACGTTTCTATATGAAGCAACAATTAATTCAGTAAGTGGTGTAATAGTAAAATTAAGGATACTGCCTTTAACTGGAGGTAAGTCCGGAGGTATTTTAAATGTCAATGACAGATCCTATAGCAGATATGCTAACTAGAATTAGAAACGCTAATCAGGTTTCTCACCAAACAGTTTCTATGCCATCTTCTAAATTAAAAGTTCAATTAGCTAGATTGTTAAAAGAAGAAGGTTATATTGCTGATTTTAGTGAAAAAACTGAAGGCAAATTCAAAGTTTTAGAAATCACTCTAAAATATGATGCAAACAACAAACCTATCATCACTAAATTAGAAAGAATTTCTAAACCAGGTTTGAGAAACTACAGCAAGGCTAAAAATCTTCCTAAAGTTTTAGGCGGAATGGGTATTGCAATTGTTTCTACAAGCAAAGGTCTTTTAACAGACAGAAAAGCTAGAAAAGAAAATATCGGTGGCGAAGTTCTTTGCTACGTTTACTAATCAGTAATCAGAAGAACAGAGATCTAGAGAGGTCAAGCCTTTTTCATTGAATAACTTACCTTTATATGAAATCTGAACTTCTTGATAACAATTTTCAAACATAATTGGTAGAAAAGTTTGAAATTAAGTACACAATATACCTAAAGGAGAAAATTAAAATGTCACGTATTGGTAAAAAACCTATCGAAATCCCACAAGGGGTTGAAGTAAAAATAGAAGGTCATACAGTTACTGTAAAAGGGCCTCACGGAACAGAAGTAGTTGAAGTTCGTCCTGAAATTGAAGTAAAAATGGAAGATAACCATGTTGTACTTACAAAAGTTGGCGATTCAAGAGAAACTGATGCTTTATACGGTTTATCAAGAACTTTAATTGCTAACGCTGTACACGGTGTTAAAGAACAATTTGAAAAGAAATTGGAAATCCAAGGTGTTGGTTACCGTGCAAGTATGGAAGGCAAAAACTTGAACTTAGCATTAGGTTATTCACACCCTGTAATTGTTGTTCCTCCTGAAGGAATTACAATTGCTGTTGAAGCTAACACTAAAATTTCTGTAAAAGGTTCTAACAAACAAACAGTAGGCGATGTTGCAGCATTCATCAGATCTAAACGTCCTCCTGAAGTTTACAAAGGAAAAGGTGTTAGATATGAAGGCGAACATATCAGACGTAAAGCTGGTAAAGCCGGTAAAAAATAAGGTTACAAGGTAACCGATTAAGCTTTAAAAAAAGCTTAAGACCTAGTATTTATAATATGCCCACATAAACCCTTGAAGTGGTTATTCAAGAAGGTTTGGGTTAAACGAAAGGAATATAAAATGATTAAACAAGAAATTAGAAAACCAAAAGTACAAAAAAGACATAGAACAATAAGAGTAAAAGTTTCCGGAACAGCTGAATTTCCTAGATTAGCAGTTTACAGAAGCACAAAACACATTTATGCTCAATTGATTGATGATGTAAATCATGTAACTTTAGCATCAGCATCTTCTAACGATAAAGAATTAAAAGAAAAATTAGCTCACGGTGGTAACATCGAAGCTGCTAAAATCGTTGGTGAAGAAATTGCTAAAAAAGCTAAAAAAGCAGGCATTGAATGTGTAGTATTTGACCGTGGAGGTTTCTTATACCATGGTCGTGTAGCTGCTTTAGCTGATGCTGCTAGAGAAGCTGGCCTTATGTTCTAGGAGCGTAGCTGCTCTATCAACCTTTTCAGGTTTTAGGTAAAAACTTGAAAAGAGTAATACTAAAATAAATATACAAAAACATTTTGTCACACTGAATTTATTTCAGTATCTCGATAAATATTTCGAGAAAAGGCAAAATGTTTTTGTATTATTTTAATGCTTAAAAAATAATTAATTATTTCAAGTTTTTACAATTTTTATATTATCATATATATTAGGAGATACTGAATATGGAATATAAAGATTATTACGAGATATTGGGTGTTAAACGTGATGCAACTGAAGCTGAGATAAAATCAGCTTACAGAAAACTTGCTCGTAAATATCACCCTGATGTAAATAAAACTAAAGAAGCCGAAAGCAAATTTAAAGATATTAATGAAGCTTACGAAGTTTTAGGTGATAAGCAAAAAAGACAAAGATATGACAGTTTAGGCTCTAATTGGCAAGGCGGTCAAAGTTATACACCACCTCCGGGATTTGAACAATTCGGATTTGGCGGAGGTCAAGGCGGAACTTACCAAAGCTTCAACTTTAACGGTCAAGATTTGGGCGGCTTTTCAGACTTTTTCAGCTCTTTATTCGGAGATATGATGGGTGGCGGAGCCAGAACTCAAAGAATGAATTTTGACGGCTTTGACTTTGGCGGAGCAGCACAACAACAACAACAAAGAACTTCTCGCAGAAGAACTCAACAACAACCTCCAAAAGCTGAAAATCTTGATGTTACAATGAATTTGAATATAACAATCAAAGATTTATTTGACCAAAAACCAATTACCGTTAAATTCAACAACATAGAACGCTGCACAAAGTGTTCAGGCAACGGCGGCTATTGCAGTGAATGCGGTGGAACAGGCTTTAAATCAGAGCCAAAATCTATTAAAGTAAAACTTCCTCCAAATATCACAGAAGGCCAAAAACTAAGAGTTAAAGGCGAAGGCAAATCAGATTCTTACGGAAGAAAAGGTGATTTATACTTAATAATA
>USJT01000017.1 GCA_900555175.1 uncultured bacterium | reverse complement strand
GCCAACAAGGTCAAGTCCTAATTTTGTCGGTTTAATTATGATTAGAAATAGTGATACAATTACTACTCCCACAATAAACCAGAACATTAAAATTTTGTTTTTCATTTTTTATCCTCTTTATTAACTGATTTTTTATTTCCTTAATTTTTTTGTTTTTATATTTTACTTTTAATTTAAAAATTAATTTATAGTCTTGATGGGCTAATCTTTATTAATCTTTATTAACATCATCAATTACCATAAATAAATCTTTTTTCTCGATTTGTGTAAGTTCTACAAGCGGACGTCTTACATAATCTTCAATTAAACCTTTATGAGCCAAAGCTGCTTTTACAGGTACAGGATTTGGAGCCATAAATAATTTTTTAAATACAGGATAAAGTTTTTTGTGCATATTCACTGCTGCCAAAAATTCTCCTGTTTTGTAATTTCTAATCATAGATTTAACTTCGGAACCGAATATGTGAGATGCAACAGAAACTACCCCTCTTGCACCTAATGACATCATAGGTAAAGTTAAGCTGTCATCTCCTGAATAAATTGTAAAATCGTCAGGACAGCATAATTTTAATTCCGTAATCATATCCATATTAGGGAAGCTTTGTTTAATAGCAACAATATTTTGATATTTTTCAGCCAAAGTTGCAACAGTTTCAGGCAACATATTTACACCGGTTCTTCCCGGAATATTGTAGATAATAATAGGCAAATCAACGCTTTCTGCAATCGCTGAAAAATGTTCAATCATACCTTTTTGAGAAGGTTTGTTGTAATAAGGAACGACAGAGAGGATTGCGTCAACATCTTCTTTTTGCGCCCATTTTGCTGCCATAATTGCTGTATCTGTACAGTTAGAGCCTGCATTCATAATTACTTTTGCTTTATTTGCAACAGCTCGTTTGATTGTACTTAGTAATTCAAATTCTTCTTCATGAGTTAAAGTCGGACCTTCACCTGTCGTCCCTGCGACAAGAAGTGCATCACTTCCATGACTGATTAAGTATTTAGCAAGTTCTTCAGCTTTGTTGTAATCAATTTCTCTTTTTGAGTTGAATGGTGTAACCATTGCGGTAATCACTTCACCTGCATCGTATCTTAATGCCATATAAACCTCTTTCCCTTTTCAAGTCTATCCCTACACATAAAAAAATTATAAAACAAACTTAGCAAAAATGCTTAAAATATTAAGTTATTTATTGAAATTCATCTTATTTTATAAAAAATATTATTACAAAATTTATATACAGTTAAAAATTTTTAGATTATCCTTGGTAATTCATATAAGTTAAAGTTTTTATTTTAACTGTTTTTTCATGTTAAAATTATTAGTATGAACTGGTTGGATAAATTTAAAAGTTTAAGTAAAAAACAACAAGCTTACTTTGCCGCTTTCGCAGCAATTGTAGGACTTTTGGCGTGGGCGTTTATATCAGCCGGCGTTATTACTCACAATTTCAATAGAAGCCAGTTACAAACAGATCAAGACAGACAAGAAGCTGTTATTGACGGTATTTTTTTGACAGAAACCAAAGATGAGAAAAAATATTGGGAAATTTACGGCGAAACAGGTAATTATGACAGCAAAAACGGTGTTGCTATTTTAAATAATGTAATAGGTAATTTTTATGATGATAAAAATGAAGTTTCTATGAGCTTTCAATCATCAAAAGGAACCTATAACGAACGAAAAAAACAAATTATTTTATATGACAACACATATATTGTGTTAAAAGATTTTACGACTTTGAGGGCAAATAAACTTGTTTGGACCGGTGCTGATGTACCTATTGTTGCTGAAGGAAATGTTAGAATTACAAGAAAGGCTGATCTTTTGGCAACTGCAAAAAGAGTTGAAATCAGCCCTGATTATGCTAAATTTAAAATTATAGGAAATGCTGTTTCTAAGGTTTACAGCGATAAGGAGAATAAGTGAAAAAATTAGTTTTAACTTTAATAATGGTTTTATTTACTGCAGGGCTTGTTGTTCAGGCTTCTGATCTTATTATTGAATCTAAAACACAAAGTTACAGTGAGCAGGATAATAAATTGAAGTTTAACGGAAACGTAAAAGTTTCTGTTGACGATATGCATGTTGTAGGAGATTCTGCTGATGTTACTATGACTGATGATCAAAAACTTGATACTGCAACTTTTTATAACAAACCTTATGCTTATGAAGTAAAGAAAAATAAAAAACGTGAAGTTAAAGCAAATATTTTGAAAATGTCCTTAATTACAAAGATTGTAAAAGCTCAAGGAGATACTCAATCTATTGTTTTTGACGGTAAGGTGCCTATTGTTGTTATAAACGCTGATGAACAGGAATATGATACAAAAACAGGAGTTATGACAGCAACAGGAACAGTTACTATAAAATATAAAGATTTGGATACATTTTCTGATAAGGCAAAGGTTAGAACTGATAAAAACGGTGATTTAAAAGATATTGAGCTTATCGGAAATGCAAAAATTAAACAGCAGGGAAATGAATCTTATGCTGACAGATTTATGTACGATACAATTACCAAGGTGCTTGTAGCTGTCGGAAACACTACATCAAAAGCAGTTATGGATGATGGCGCAACACTTGTTTTGAAATCTAGACGTCAGGAATATGCTCAGGAAAAAGGAATATTTAATGCTTCCGGAAACGTTAGAGTTTGGTATCAGGATTATTATGCAGAAGGTCCAAAACTTACATTGTATCCGAACAAAGAAGGAAAACCTAATGAAGCATATTTTACCGGACGTTCAAGTATTACACAAGGCGTAAGAACTATTTATGCCGATAAGATTAAGATGACTATGAAACCAAAAAATTTCCATGCTGACGGTAACACAAGAACCGTAATTAAAAATATCGGTTCAGGTGATAACGGTGAAAGTGATAACGGCGGAATAGGATTAGGGTTATAAATTATGAGTGAAAAAGAAAAAGTAGATAAAGCGTTAGAATTTTATAAAAAAGGCGATTATAAAAAGGCTATTGATATATTCAGTTCAGTTTTGGAAACTTGCAAGGATAATGCTGAATTGTATAACAATATAGGATTGTGTTATGCAAATTTGGGTGAATTTGATAAAGCCGAAAAGAATTATTTAAAATCACAGGAGTTAAATCCTAGATTGCCTGAGGTTTATATAAACCTTGCAGATATATATTATCGCAGAAAAGATATGGGAAGCGGAATTGCTCTTGTGTCTCGCGGATTGGGTGAAGTTCCTGAAAATCTTGTTTTGCGTCATTACCTTGCAAGATTTTATATGGAAGATGCGCGTTTGGATTTGGCAATTGATGAGCTTGAATATTTTGGACAAACAGCCTGATAATTATGATGTTTATTATGATTTAGGCAGAGTTCATTTTGAGCTTGGTGATTATGCAAGCGCTATTGAAAATTTTGAGAATGTTTTGGAATATAAATCTGAAAATCCATGGATTTATTATTATTTAGGGGAAGCTTACGAGGCAAATGATGAAGTTGATAAAGCTCTTTCAAATTATTTGAAAGCTATTGCTCATAATGATTCATTCTCTCCGGCTTACAAAAAGGCTGGGATTCTCTTTTTTGCAAGAGGAGATTATGATGACGCAATCGAGTATTTTGAAGATTATATTAACTTAGATGTTGCTAAAGAAGAAGAAGAAAAAATAAAAGAATTGATAGAAAGAATAAAGAAAAAACAAAATGACAAAAAATAAATATTGGATTGCTTTTTCATCAATAGAAGAGATTGACAGTTCTTTTATTTTAAGACTGTATAATTACTTTGGAGATATCGAGTCTGCTTTTAATGCGAATAAATTATCAGATATTGAAGGTTTAAGTGTAAAAAAGGCTGAGAATTTTTTGCGCCAAAGAGATAAAGTTGATGTTGACAAAGTTTTAAAAGAAGTTGAAAACAGGGGGATAAATTATTTTACATTTGAGGATGAAAATTATCCTTATATGTTGAAAAATATAGATAATCCGCCTGCCGTTTTGTATTATAAAGGAGATATCGGAGCTTGCAATTTGAAAAGAACGCTTGCTGTTGTCGGTTCTCGAAAAGCAACAAGATATGCAAAAGATGCTTTATCAATGCTGATTTCTCAGTTGAACAATACGGATATATGTATAGTTTCTGGGTTGGCATCTGGAATTGATACAACGGCTCATGTGTCTGCAATAGAGAACAATTTGAAGACGATAGGTGTTATTGCAAGCGGTTTTGACTATACTTATCCTACTGCAAACAAGGATTTGTACAAAAAAATTGAAAATGGCTGCGGTGCTGTTGTAAGTGAATATTTCCCGACTTTTCAGCCTATCAAATTTAGGTTTCCTCAAAGAAACAGGATAGTTTCTGGATTGTCTTACGGAACACTTGTTGCAGAAGCTTCGTTAAAGAGCGGGGCATTGATTACCGCAAATTTAACATTGGAACAAGGCCGTGAATTGATGTGTATTCCGGGGTTGATTACAAATCCGAATACTCAAGGTATTTATAAGCTATTAAAAAACGGTGCAACATTAGTTACTTGCGCTGATGATATTTTAGAAACTCTTGGTTGGGAGGTTAAGGTAGAACAGAAAAATTTGTTTGACTTCCCTGATTTAAACGAAGATGAAAAAGTTATTTATGAAGCACTTGAAATTGAAGAAAAATGTGTTGATGAGTTGCAGGCATTTACTAAATTAAGTATAGATAATTTGCTAATGTACTTGACAACCATGGAGCTTAAAGGCATAATTAAACAAGTCGACGGGGACAGATATAAGAGAGTTGCTTCTGTAAATTACTCAAAATAAAAAGAGTAGTTATAGGAGAGGTGGTATAAATAATGGCAAAAACAGCTGAAAAAAAAGAAAAAGCATTAGTAATAGTTGAGTCTCCTGCTAAATCTAAAACCATAAGAAAGATTTTAGGAGATGGATATCAAATTGAAGCAAGTTACGGGCATGTTAGAAATTTGCCGACTAAAGATCCTACAACTGAGAATTTAGGATTTGATATTCAAAATCATTTCCAGCCTAAATTTGAAATTATACCTGGTAAGCAGGCAGTTGTTAAAAAATTAAACGATAAGGGAAAAAAAGCCGATAAAGTTTATCTCGCATCCGACCCCGACCGCGAGGGAGAAGCTATTGCATGGCATGTAAGACAGATTTTGAAAGTGCCTGATGAAAAAATTTGCCGTATTGTATTTAACGAAATTACCCCTAAGGCTGTAAAACATTCTGTTGAAAATCCGCGCGGAATTGATATGGATATGGTAAAAGCTCAGCAGACAAGACAAATTTTGGATAAACTTGTAGGTTACAAGCTCAGTCCTGTTTTGTGGAAGCAAATAGGTAACAGAAATTTATCTGCCGGACGTGTTCAATCTGTTGCTTTACGTATGATTTGCGAGAGAGAAGATGAAATTGAAGCATTTGTTCCTCAAGAATATTGGTCTATTCATACGTTGTTAGATAAAGGCGGAAAGACATTTGAAGCTGAATTATCTAAAATTAAGGGTAAAGCTGTTGAAAAATCTGTAAAAAATAAAGATGAAGCTCAAAAGATTGCAGATTTCTTGACTAATTATCCGTCAGAATTTGATGTTTCAAAGGTTACGAAAAAATCTACTAAAAGAAAACCGACAGCACCTTTTATAACTTCTACTATGCAGCGTGCAGCAAGTTCAAAACTTGGGTTTGGTGTTCAAAAAACAATGCAGGTCGCTCAAAAGTTGTATGAAGGTATTGAAATTGACGGCAATCCTGTTGGTTTGATTACTTATATGAGAACTGATAGTGTGAGAGTTTCCGAAGATGCTCAAAATATGGCAAAAGATTATATTTTGGCAAATTACGGAGAAAAATATTACCCTGCCAAACCGAATATTTATGTTAAAGGGAAACAAAATGTTCAGGATGCGCACGAAGCTATCAGACCGTCTTATCCTGAAAGAACTCCTGAAAGTATTAAAAAATACTTGGATAATGATCAGTATAAATTGTATAAATTGATTTGGGAAAAATTTATGTCTTCTCAAATGACTCCTGCAGAAGTTGCAAATAAGACAGTTGAAATTACGGCAGGTGATTATACGTTAAAGGCCGGTACAAGTAAGGTAACTTTTGACGGATTTTTGAAAGTTTATAATGACGCTGATGAGGATGAACAGGAAGCTGAAGCAAAAATTCCTGATTTGAATGAAGGAGATAAGGTAAAATGTGTTAAAGTTGAACCAAAACAGCATTTTACTCAACCACCGCCAAGATATAACGAAGCATCACTTGTTAAGGCTTTGGAAGAATACGGTATCGGTCGTCCGTCTACTTATGCAACTATTATTACAGTTATTCAAACCCGTAAGTATGTTGAAAAGAAAGATAAAGCACTTCATCCGACACTTTTGGGAAGAACTGTTTCAAAACAATTGGTAGCTCAGTTTGCAGATATTATGGATTATAAATTTACTGCAGGCATGGAAACAAAATTAGACCAAATTGCAGAGAAAAAAGCTGTTTGGAATGATGTTTTGGAAAACTTTTATGAACCTTTTATAAAAGAGGTTAATAACGCTTTGCAAACAGGTGAACGCGTAAGAATTGAAAGTAAGATTAAATGCCCGAACTGCGGAAAACCTATGGTATTGAGAATTGGTAAAAACGGCTCTCAATTCTTGGGTTGTTCAGGTTATCCTGATTGTAAGACAATGATGTCTTTAAACGCTTTGTCAGAAGATACAGGTGAAGAAAATTCAAACGAACCGGAAGTTTGCGAAGAAAAATGTGAAAAATGCGGTTCTGATATGATATTCAAAACAGGTCCTTACGGCAAATATATGGAATGCACAAATGAAAATTGCAAACATAGAAAGCCTTATCGAAAATCAACAGGAGTAAAATGCCCGAAATGTGGTGAAGGAACGATTGTTGAGAGAAAATCAAAACGTGGAACCATATTTTATGGCTGCGATAAGTATCCGAATTGTGATTTTGTTTTATGGAATGAACCCACAGGTGAAAAATGTCCTGAATGCGGTTCCCTGTTAGTTAAAAAAGTTTTGAAAAAAGGATCGGTTATTGCATGTTCAAGCTTGAAGTGTAATTATAAAAAGGAATTGGATGAAAATTCTCCGCAGGTAAGCGAGTAATATAAATGTAAGAGAGGGTAAAAATATGAATCCGGAATTGTATGAACGTTATCTTGCAAAAAAAGCTAAAAAATTAGGAATTACAGTGGAAGAATTGAAGGCTCAAGGGACATCTTCTCCTGTTTCAGAACCCTCATCTACAACATCATCTGTAACAGCATCTGCATCTCAAGTTACATCGTATTCTCAACAGAATACAAATTCTGAATGTCAATACGTTCAAAGAACAATTCAGGATCAAATTGCCTCTGAAAATTCAGAACCTTTACACAAACCGTATTCAGGAATGCAGGCTGAAACCGTAAAAAGTGAAGTTCCGTCTTATATTTTTGACCCGTCAAAAATTAATGAAACATCAAATAATTCCAATAATTATAATAATTACAGCAATAACGTAAATAACATAAGTAGTACAAATTATAACAGTAATAATTATAACAGCAGTCCTATAAATGAACCTGTAAAGCCTGAAATTAAAGATACCAGAGAAAATAAATTTGGTGTTATAGGTTATCCTCTCGGACACTCGTTATCAAAGGTTATTCACGAAGCAGGATTTAAAAGTTTGGGCATAAATGCAACTTATGATATTTTGGAAACCCCGCCTGATAACCTAGTTGATAGGATTAAATGGCTAAAAAGTAACGGGTATAAAGGATTTAATGTTACTATACCGTTGAAATTACCTGTTTCATTGTTTGTAAATGAGGTTGATAAGTATGCGGATCTTGCAAGAGCTGTTAACACTATTTATATTGATGCTGATAAATCTTTAAAGGCTTATAATACTGATGTTATAGGTTTTAGGCGAGCTATACCGAGTGATATTGATCTTAGAGGTAAGAAGGTTGCAATTTTAGGAACAGGTGGGGCAGCTCATGCAGCTTGCGTTGCTTTGACAGAATGCGGAGTTGAAGAAATTGCTTTCTTTACAAGAAATATTCCAAATTCAATTGATTTGATGAATTATGTAAGAAGAAAATTTCCTGCTGTTAATTTTAATGTTTATCAGATAGAAAATATTAGAAATCTTGGCGAATATGCTATGCTTGTAAATACAACTCCTATCGGAATGCTTGGCAAATCTGCAGATATGATGCCTGTTGAGCCAAATGCTTTAGGAACTTTATCATCTAATGCTATTGTTTATGATGTAATTTATAACCCTAAAAAAACATTGTTGATAAAGGCTGCTGAAAAATTCAATTTAAGAACGATTACAGGTCTTGATATGCTGATATTTCAAGCGGTCGCAGCTCAGGAAATCTGGTTTGGCAATACTCCTGACTGGAAAGATATGAAAATTGCAGCTTTAGAAGCTTTGTAGATTATTATTCATATCTGAGTGCATCAATTGGATTTAATAGGGATGCTTTGTATGCGGGGTAATAGCCGAACAAAACTCCTATTGCCCCTGAAAATCCTAATGACAAGATTATTGAAAACAATGAAATTGATACATTCATTACACCTGAAATTTGAACTATTTGCGCACCGATTACACCGACTGCTACACCGATAAGCCCACCGATTATTGATAGCAGGAATGATTCTATTAAAAATTGTATTCTAATATCTGATGGTTTTGCCCCTATTGCCATTCTGATACCAATTTCTTTGGTTCTTTCAGTTACTGACACCAGCATAATATTCATAATCCCGATACCGCCGACAAGTAATGAAACTGATGCAATTGATGCAAGAAGAATTGCAAATGTCTGTACCGTTGATTTCATTTTTTCTTGAAATTCTGCTGAATTTCTTATTTCAAAATCGTTTTCCTGATTTTTACCTATTCTGTGTCTTGCAACCAATAATTCTTCTATATCTTGTTGAGCAAGAGTTACATCATCAGGATCAGAGCCTTTTACGACAATCATTGATACAGTGCCCGGGAAAACTGTTCCAAAAACTTTTTTCTGAGCAGTTGTGATAGGAATAAATATCAAATCGTCTTGATCCATAGGTCCCATACTTCCTTTTGATTTTAAAGTTCCGATTACTCTAAAAGGAATACCGCCTACTCTTATTGTTCTGTCTATCGGATCAAGATCTCCAAAAAGTTCTGCTGCAACAGTTGAACCTATTACAGTTACTTTGGCGGAATTTTTTATGTCTTCTCTTACAAATCCTCTGCCTGAAGCTACTTCGTAATTTTTAATATAAAAATATTCTGGATCTATACCATAAACACTTGTTGCCCAGTTTTGGTTCCCATAAGTCAATTGTTTTGATTCTGAGCTTACTGAAGCTACTGCAGAAATTCCTCTTGCATTTTTTGCGATAGCTTTTGCATCTTTAATGGTAAGAGTTGGTTTGGTACCCATTCCCATTCTGACTCCGCCTGATTTTGCCGAAGCTGAACGGATTGTCAAAATATTACTCCCCATTGATTCCATATCTTTTTTTACTCTTTCACTTGCGCCTGTTCCGACTGCAAGCATTATGATAACAGCACTTACACCGATAATTATGCCTAAACTTGTCAGAATAGAGCGCATTTTGTTTATTTTTAGCGATACTACCGCCATTTTTACCAGTGATTTGAAATCTATCATTTTTATCCTTTTTAATATGGAATTGTTGTGTGAGTATTTATTTCATCAGAAATTATGTTGCCGTCTTTAAATCTGACAACGCGTTTACAATATTGTGCAATATCAGGTTCGTGAGTTACAAGAACAATTGTTTTACCCATTTCTTTATTGAGGTTTACAAAAAATTCCATAACTTCAATACTTGTTTTGGTATCTAAGTTTCCTGTCGGTTCATCTGCAAGAATTAGCGGTGGATCATTCACTATTGCTCGAGCGATTGCAACTCTTTGTTGTTGACCGCCTGACATTTGGTTTGGCATATGATCTTCTCGCTTTTCAAGTCCCACTATTTTTAGTGCTTTTTTGGCTCTTACAATTCTTTCTTCTTCCGGAATTCCTTTATAAATCATTGGAAGTTCTACATTTTCCAGTGCTGTTGTTCTTGAAATTAAGTTAAACCCTTGGAATACAAACCCCATTTTTTCATTTCTGACTTTTGCAAGATTGTCTGTATCAAGCGAGAGCATATCA
>USJT01000016.1 GCA_900555175.1 uncultured bacterium | reverse complement strand
AGGAACAGAGGTCAAGAGGTCAAGAAGGCAAGCTGATTTCGGATGAAGAAGAACAGAGGGCAGGAGGACAAGAGGACAAGTCAGTTACAGATAATAATACCTTCTCTACATCTGAAATCCTTCTTCATGGCGTTACTGCATCAGGGAAAACTGAGGTTTATTTCAAACTTATAGATGATACGATTAAAGCAGGAAAAAACGTTTTATTCCTTGCTCCTGAAATTGCGCTTGCATCACAATTAACCAAACGTCTTGCCAAAAAATTCGGTACGGAAGATGTCGCAATCTGGCACAGCAGTATATCAGACGGTGAGAGATATGATGTTTGGCAAAAGCTTTATAAAAACGAGATAAAAATTCTTGCGGGTGCTCGATCTGCAGTTTTTGCACCTTTGCAGAATATCGGATTAATAATTATTGATGAGGAGCATGAGGGGGCTTATAAACAGACAACTCCTGCCCCTCGATATGATGCACGAATTGTTGCCAGAAAACTTGCAAAATTTCATAATTGTCCGCTTCTTTTAGGATCTGCAACTCCTGATATTTCAACTTATTATCGTGCTGTTAATACAGGAAATCTTTTTGAACTTAAAAAAAGATACAATGATGCAAAAGTTCCGCCTGTTACTGTTATAAACATGCAGGAGCATGGACGTGCAGCTTACAAAAATGTTATTTCAGTGCCTTTGCAGACCGAAATTAAAGAAACGCTTGCAAAAGGACAACAGGTAATTCTTTTGATTAACAGACGCGGATTTTCAACATTCACCCAATGTCAGGCATGCGGTCATGTTATTGAATGTCCGAATTGTGCAATCCCGATGATTTGGCATGCAAAAGATCAGATGCTCAAATGCCATTATTGTAATCATAGTGAATATTTCCCTGATGTGTGCCCCGAATGTGGTTCTGATGCTTTCAAAAACAGCGGTACGGGAACTCAAAAAATTGAACAATATGTGAAAGATATTTTCCCTGAAAATACTGTCGAACGAATTGACAGTGATATTTTGGTGCGGAAGGGTGAACATATCAGATTGTTGGAAAAATTTCAACGGGGCGATATCGATATTTTGGTCGGAACTCAAATGATTGCAAAAGGTTTGGATAACCCGAATGTAACACTTGTCGGTGTAATTTCCGCTGATGCAAGCTTTAATTTGCCTGATTTTAGAGCTTCAGAAAGAGGATTTCAACTGCTTACGCAGGTCGCAGGACGTGCAGGGAGAGGAGAATTTGCGGGAAAAGTTTTGTTCCAAACTTACAATCCTGATTTTTATGCGCTTGAAAGTGCAAAATCCCAAAATTATACAGAATTTTACGAAACTGAAATTACGGCTCGTAATGAATTTGATTACCCGCCATTTAGCCAGATTATAAGGTTAGTTTTAAGCTCTGCCAATAACTTCCGCGCTGAAAAATCCGCCCAAGAAATTGCTTTGCGTCTATGTATGATGATTGAAAAGTTCGGAATTTCCGAACGGTTGGAAGTTCTTGGCCCGACACCTTGTGTTATTGAAAGGATTAACGGTCAATATCGTTTTCAAATCCTGATTAAAAATAAACTTGATATGAAAGGTCATCAATTTATTTCAGGATTTTTGAATAGAATAACTTTACCAAAAGATATAAAAATGGTTGTTGATGTCGATCCGTTAGATATTTTATAATTTTGTGCAGCGGCTGTATTTCCCCGAATTCTTATTTTATATGTAATGATATTACCATTACAAGCATTATCAGGGCTGAAATAATTAGGGTTATGCCTGTAAAAATCCAGTAGAATGAAATTCCTTTTTTAGGAGTTTTGCAAACCATTACTGATGATTGTTTTTTTGATTTAGCAGAAGTTTTCTTTTTAGATTTTTTAGGGGTTGTTGATGTTTTTTGTGTTACGGAAGTTTTTGCTTTTGCTTCGGTATATTTTTCTGCAAGGCTTTTTTTCGATTTTTCTCCTGTTATGAGAAGTTCTGTATCGTAGCGAAGTTTTAGAATATCTGTGCTTGCGTTTCTGTTGTAAACTGCATAATTTATTGCGATTTCAAAGGCTCTTTTTAAACATTCAAGAGCTTCTATACCGTCTTTTTTTACGGAAGATGAATGGACTGCATTGTTTCCGTGTTTTTTTAGAAAATACAAGTCTGTAATAAACTCTTGCTCTTGAATATTTCCGTTTGAACAGTCTTTAAGTGTTGCAAGCATATCATCAAATGTGCTTTCGACAGTGCGGTTTTTGCCGAGAACTTTTTTGCAGACGTTTTCGCCAAAACGTCTTGTCTGCCCCATACATTGTTCAAAATATTCATCTCTGTAAAGTTTTTCAGCTTCCGAGATTATTTCAAATAAGTTTTTGTCAACTTTTTTTAGAAAATTGAAATTTGTAGCCATATAAAAATAATATCACATCAATTAAAAAAGCGAGAACATTTTAATGCTCTCGCTTTTTTTTCAATTATTTATCTTAAAGCTATTGTGCTTATTTTGAAATTCTGCCCGGAACTACAACTCCGCCTTTCAAATTCTTTTTGTAGAATTCTACGTGTGGTTGCAATACGCTGTCAAGAACTTCCGGGAATGATTTGTTACCCATAATTTTTTCAACGATTTCTTGGTAAACTGTTGCAAATGCTCTTAATTGAGTTAATGTTCCTGCAGCTTCAGGTGTTAGCCCCATTTTGTGAGTTTTTGCAGTTTCTAAGAAGAATGCGCCTGTTGAAGTGTATGATTTTGTTAATGCTTCAATATAGCTTTCTGCATTTTCTCTGCATACACCGTTATCTTGAGGAACAGTTAAAGCAAATGCAAATTTGTTTGCAGGGTTGAAGTGAGCTTCTGCTGAGTGGTGCATTGCATCAGGAACTTTTGCAATCTGTTTTAGAGTATCTTTTACAGATTCATTTTGCATTTGAGCGTTCCAATATACTGTGTTTTCAAAAATTGAACCCATATATTGATGAACTGATGCTGAAATACCGTGCATTTTAGCATGTGCCCAGAAGATACCTTCTTTTAGTGCATCGTTAATGTCTAAATCAGCTGTTAAAGATTCTGTTGAAACTTCTTGTGCTGCATTTAACATTTTTACCATATCTTCTTTTTTCATTCCTGCGTAAGCAAGTGTGAATAAAGCGTGATCATCAAATGCTGAAAAACGTCCGCCTACATCATCGTGAATATATAAATCGCCTAACCAGCCGTTTTCATTTGATGTTCTTCTAAGTTCACTTTTTTCTGCATTCTTATCAGTTACTGCGATAAAGTGTTTGTTAGCTAATTTTTTTGCTTCTTCTTCTGATTTGCCTTGAGCTTTGTAAGCGTCAATTAACATATTCAAAACTCTTAAAAATCCGTCTTTAGTTTCAAAAGTTGAACCTGATTTAGAAGCGATAAGGAAGTTAGATGTTGTAACATCGTTTCCTAATCTGTATAAAAATCTTTCTAAACTTGCAGAATCAACGTCAGAATAAAATTCTACAACGTCATGACAAACGTTTAAACCGTTAACGGATAACATGTGTTCAACAGTGTGTTTTGAACCACCAATACCCATTACGCTAAGTTTTTTAGCTGTTGTTTGTTTTTTCAATTTGTCTGCAAGTTCATAAATTTCATCAACTCTCTTAGCTTGTTCTTGAGGCAAGTTTACCCAATTCAAGAATTGGCCTTGTTTGTTTGCACGAGATGAAAATTCATTTACGAATTCAGATACTTTTGATGAGTATTCACTGAAATCAATTCCTGTGAATTTTACTGTTACATTTGAATTTTTAGTTAACATAATAACCTCTTTCCTTCTTGTTTATATTTAAACATAAATGTAAAATCTGAGTTATCCTAAAGCGATTAAGCTTCTCTAATATTATATAAAAAAAGAAATAATTAACAAACTTTTATCTTTTTTTTATTCAAATAATATGTTATAATGAAATTACGGGAGTTCTATAAAATGATAGATTATGACAGTTTGCTCGAAAAAATACCGAAAGTAAAAAAAATTCTAGACGATGGCTCAAATAGTATTCTTTACCATTATACAAAACCCGAAAAGTTACTTAGCATTCTGGAATCAAGCATAATCCGTTTTTCAAACGCTCTTTATCTTAACGATAAAGAAGAAGTAACATATTCTTACAAACTTATTTTTAATCTTATTGATGAAATGCCTGAACTTAATCAAAAATTGTTCTCAAAGATTAAAGATCATTTTTATTCAAAATATACAAATATAATCAACGGCTCCAACGATTTTGGCTACAAATACGAGTATTATACGATTTCATTTTCAACCGAGGGTGACAACCTTACGCTCTGGAACAATTACGCAAAAGGTCAAAATTACACAGGTTATAATATAGGTTTTTGCAAAAAAGATTTGATTGCCGATATGGTTAAAATTGGCTTTAACTCTGTTTACGGCAATATTATTTATGACAGAAAAAAGCAAATTACAGTTTTGAAACTCATTTTTGATAAATGGAACAAACAATTTGAAAAAGCTTTAAAACATCCTAAAAATCAAGACAAACTCGTTGATACGGTTTTTGAACTTATCGATATTTTGAGTGTAATAAGTTTGTTCTTTAAAAATCCTCATTTCAAAGATGAAAAAGAATATAGAATTATTTTTATTAATAATTTTGGTGCAAATTTTGCTGAAAAAACAAAAATATGTGAGAAAAACGGGCTTTTTGTTCCTTATATAGAATACAAATTTTTGAAAAAAACAGTAAATTGTATAAATATAGGTCCTACGTTAGATGAAAGTATTTTTTACACAAGTACCTGCCGTATGCTATCCAATTTCGGGTATGAAAAGAAAACGGTTAATCGTTCAAAAATCCCTCTAAGATTTTAACTGTCTTTTAATCCATTCCATAATAATGTTTACAACATATTCCTGCTGTGATGGAGTAAGTTCTTTTCCCTTTTCTATTCCGTGCCATTTGCTCAAACATCCTCTGCAGCATGTTGCTGTGGCATGTTGTGCAATAAATACCGGATGCCCTTTCATAGGAGTTTGCTTCCCGTCATTTGGAATATTTGCCGGCGCAAGTCGTTTTGAAATAAAGTCGCGGGCATGACTTTTTATTGTGTCCATGCCCTTTTGTGCAATATAATCTTTTTCTTTTTGTTTAAGCTTAAATTTGCTTCTGAATTCGGATTTTGCGAGTTTTTGAAAGATATCGTCCATGTCTTCATCCTTTTGTAAATAAATGTAACATATTTATGTAAAATTTTAAAGTTTAGGTTATATTGTGCCGTAAACCCATGTGGTAAAGGCTCTAAATTATGAGTGTGTACTTTTCGGAATTAAAAATTCCGAAACAGACAAATAATATATTTCATATATAAGAAAACTATATATAGAATATATTAAGTATTAAGAAATGTAACAAAAAATACATCTCTAAAACCTAGTAAAATCAATACTTTTCAAAAAAAGTTGCATGAAATATCAGAAATGACGCAATTTTTGGTTAAAAAAATTTTTTACATGGACATAGAGAAGTATAAAAGAAATCAATTTTCAATGCATAATTATTGAAGATTGAAAGAAAGGGTTCATTATGAGTGTGCAAATTAACAACACAGGAAAAACGACTTTTACACCTGAAGAACAATTAGAACTACAAAAACGTTTAAGTGCTGCAAAATCACAGCAAGAAAAAGAAGCAATATTTGATGCTTATAAAAAAGAAGTTGGGATTGTTGACAATGTATCAACTGTAAGCGGTAATGAACCTGTTGCACGCGCAAGGGCTGCAGAAAAGCCTGTTATGGGAACGGCTGTTGAAAAAACAGGCAATAAACCAGTAAAAGGAGAGCTTGTCGGACAACCTGCAAAATCTTATACCGTACCTTCTTCAATGTTAATTGAAAGAATGGGTTTGACTGATGATAATTTAAAAGCTGAATTTTTGGAATTTATATCAGGTCAAAAAAGTTTATTATTAGATGGAGAAGGTAATATAAGTTTTGACGGGGCAAATAAAACAGCATTAAATGATGCTCTAAAAGCTTTTGCCGAACAACATAAAGAACATTTCATTGATCCTAATGCAGATAAGTATGTTCAATTTACAGAAGATTCTGCTCCTGAAATTATTAACAAATTAGGACAAGACGGTTCTATTGCAGAAAACCCTGTATCAGAAAGACGTTATGCCGTAAAGAATGAAGAAACTCTTCGTTCTACATTGGATAATAAAATTGGTGAAACAACTTATGAAAAAGCAGATGCAAGATCCGCAACAGTTGAGGCAGGTTTAACAACAACTACAACAACAAGAGAAAATATTCTTGATGTTCCTGCAAATCTTCGTGAAAACAGAAAAGCACGTAATCAGCTTGAAGATAATGCAGAAAAAGAATATACAAAAATGGCAGCAACAGCTGATCCTGCAAAAAGAGATGCAATAGATTTATATATAGCTGAAAGAAAATATAATAAACAAATCGATAAAAAAATGGCAGATATGTTGGAATATAAAACAACAATCGGCGGTACAAAAGAAAAGAAAATTCAACGTGATGATGCTGATGTTGTTCAAATGTATATAAACAAATATGCAGATCCTAAAGACAGAGATAAATTAAATGTCTTGGTTAATGATATTCAAAATTCTGCTAATGCAGAAGATCAACAAAAAATTATGGATGCTTTAAAAGAATCTAATGTTATAGGTATCCCTGACAGTTATGAAAAATTAACACCTGAACTAAAGAAAAAAGGTGCTCTTATAAGTATGGCAAAAGCCAGTGGTTATGATCCTAATACTTTGTTAAGATTAATGGCAACATCTGAAGTTATGAAAGCCAGAACTCCTAATGAAGTCGCAAAAGATGATGAATATTTTGCAAAAGAACAAGCAAAGGATTATGTAACAAACCAACAAGTAAGACAAGATGTTCCAAATACAACGGTTCATTTTTCAAAAAGTGCAAGAAAAGATGCGACTGAAGACGGTAAAATTCATACCGATATTGGCAAAAAAGGTCGTGCTCTTGTAAAAGCTTGCCCAACAATGTTATGTGATGAAATTACTGATCCAAGTCAATTTAAAGTAGACGAAGATAACGGATACTTTAAAGCTAACATTAACGGTCAAGATAGATATTTCAAATTTAGTCAGGACAAATGGAAAACATTTATGGGTATATGTTGTGATCCTTCAAGAGCAACAGATGCTGAAATGAATGTTTTATTCGGAAATGATAAAAATGCGAAAGAAAATTTCTTGAAAGACTTGAATATGACACTTCAAGAAGGTCGTAGCATTTTAGATATGAAACTCCCTTCTCCTTATGGTGAAACAGGAACATTAAAATTTGAAAATATAATTGGTAATTCAAATAATAAAATTGGTAATGGTGAACTTAACTCCTTAAGAGATATGGTTGAATCTGCAGGTTATAGTGTTGATAAAAACACAACAGCCGGTAAACGATTGTTACACGTTTTGAAAAATGCAGGTTTAGGAACTGCAATAGGTTTTGCTACCGGTGGTTTAGGCTCTTTATTATCAGGACCTTTATCAATTGCAGGTACTACGGCTTCTCAATTTGTATCATATTCAGGGAAAACTCCAGATAGAGTAATATCAGTAACTACTGAAGATCGAGTTATTCATGATACAACAACATTTAAATATGAAGCAAACGGAGAAGAATTCACAAAAACTGTTAATAAAGATATAACCGTTAAAGGTGAAAAAGTGTCTGTAAATGTTCCAGGTGACAACTACAGCGTACAAGCTGAGGTCAAAGGTCAAAAATACAGCGGTTCAGATAATAATTATCTTGATAATGCTAAGAATGCAGGTATTTTAGGCGCTATTGGAGGTGCTGCATCAGGTTTAGCTTCAATGGGCGGTGTTCATGAAAGAGGCCGTAACGTTGATGATGTATTTGCTCTTACAAAAGAAGTGTCAAATACCGAACAAAGTGAAGAAAAACTTGCACTTGAAATCCCTCAATATACATCAGTTGAAACAAGAAGTTGCCAAATGGAAGTCGGTCAAGATGTTGAAGCATTACCGGCTGTTAGATGGCAAGGCCCTGCAGCATATCATGTATTATACAGATATGAAGATGGCACACCTGTCAGTGCAAGAGATTTCGCAAAAGCCTATAAAGGTAAAATAAATGGTGAAATGTCAAATCACAACTTCTATTTATTCAGAGATTTGGAAGTAAATGGCAAAAAATTAGTTCCGGTTGATGATTATAAAGAAGTTTATAAAACAATCCCTGAAGGCGTTCGAGGAAACGTCGCAGGTGTAAATGTTCACCCGAAAGGTAAAAAGCTTGTAAAAGCTCAAGGAACAATAAGTGCATAAAAAGGTTTTGGAAGAATTTTCTTCCTACCTTTTTATATAAAATATAAATTTTTGTAAACATTTTATCAAAAACAGTAAAGATTTTGTATCTTAAACCGTTTATATATATGTAATATAAGTGTTTAAGTGCAAGAGAAAAGAAAATTGAGGTCAATTATGAAGACACTGGGAATAAAGAAAAAAAGAGTAGTTGCGTTTATGTTAAGTTTGCTTCTGATAATGGAGCAGTCTTTGACTTATCAAGTAGTTGCTTCAACTATTACTGATGGCGCAGGAAATCCCATTCAGTCTAATTCAGGTTCTACGACCAATGGAACTTGGAACCTAAGACCTGATGCTGTAAACGGTGTGACTGGTTTTAAACAATTTGATAAAATAGACCTGTCACAAGGTGATGTCTTAAACTTTATATACAGTTATTTGAACCAATACCAATCAGGTACAGGTGATAATTTAACATTAGGTGATAAATCAGGTAATATAGATACATTTGTCGCTTTGGTTAATCAAGGCGTTAATATAAACGGTATTGTTAATGCTTTGCAAAATCTTAATGGTCCGTTAAAATCTGATGGAAATTTAATGTTTATCTCTCCTGGTGGCATGGTTGTTGGTGCATCAGGTGTTTTGAATGTTGGAAATTTATCAGTTTTAGCTCCTACACAAAGTTCTTATGATGCTTTAACAAAAAATTTAAATTTACCACAAAATCATCAATATTATATTAATGATTATCATGTATCTTATGATGCTGATAATCCTGAAGGAACATCTGTAATAGTTGCAGATGGTTATGATTATACAAAAAATACCGCAGTATTTACCGATAAGACATTAGATACATCAAGTTTGGCTTATGGTAACGATTCCGGTGCTATTACAATTAACGGTAATGTTGCTGCTCGTGGTGATATAGCTATGCAGGGCGGACAAGTTAATGTAAATGGCCTTGTTGTTGCAGGCCTTGGAAATAATCATACAGAAGCATTAACAGGAGATACTGCTGCTAATGCTTTATTTGATAAACTTGTAAATACTGACAATATGGGTTCAGGAAATACATTTGTTAATAATAACGGTAACATTACAATTACATCTGCTACCGGTACTTCTGTTGGTCAATCCGGCAAGGTAAGAAATTACGGTAAAGGCAATATTGAAATAACTAATACTGGTATAAACGGTGTTAAAATTGCAGGTGAAGTTTCTAACCCTAACGGCGATTTACTTGTTACAAACTCAGCAGGTGGTATTAATGTAACAGGTGTTGTTAAAAATAACGGCGATTTGACAATGACAAACAGCGGTAACGGTGGTTTACTTGTTCAAGGAGGACAGGTTACAAATAATACTGGTGCTGCTTCTTTCCAAAATACTGCAGGTACAGGTGAATTGCTTGTTGACAGCACAGGTATTATAAATTCAAATGGATCTTCTTTACAGATGCTTAACAGAGCATCAGGTGGAATGAATATTCAAGGCAAAGTTAATGTAAATAATCAAAATGCTAAAGTTAACTTTGCTAACTATGATTCTAATATGAAAATCGGCAGTTCTTCAGTAGACAATAATATTAACTCTAATGCCGCTGTTAACATATTAGTTTCTAATGGAAACTTACTTAACAACGGTGTTAATAAAGTATTAATTAAAACAACTAACGGTGCTGATTTAAATATAGAAGTTCAAGATGGTTCTATCGGAGCTGATTTAGGTAACCAAGACGGTAATTATACAGGTATTTGGCAGGCTCAAAGAGATTTGAATAAATCTTTGAATGTCGCTGTTGATGGAACTGTTACTGCAATAAGTACAGGTAAAAATTCATCTGCCAATATCGCAAGTATTAATAAAGATTTAAAAGTTAATCAGATTTCATCTGAAGGAAGAACAACATTATTAGCTGATTCTTCAAATAGTGGAAGCACTGCTTACAATATTATAAATGCTTCTAAAGATTCATCAAAACCTAATGTTGAAGGTAAAGGTGTTTCAATAATTGCAAGCGGCAAAATCGGTGATACAAACAAAGCTTTAACTTTCAGACAAAATAATGCAGATGTTCAAATTGCTTATGATGATCATTCTGATGGACATCATGTAGTAGATTATCAAAACAATTCAAAATATGGCGTTGATATGTTAGCAATTAAAGATATTAACGTTAAAGGTATGGATGCTGCAAATGGTGATAAAGTTGATACAAATGTCGGAGCTTTGATTTCACGTGAAGGTTCTGTAAATGCAGAATTCTCAGGTGATACATATATTAGAGAAACAACTGG
>USJT01000015.1 GCA_900555175.1 uncultured bacterium | reverse complement strand
ATCTAAACTTGGTGCAAATGCAATATTAGGGGTATCTCTTGCGGTTGCAAAAGCTGCTTCTAAAGCTTACGGAATGGCTCTATACAGATATTTAGGCGGAATTAACGCATTAACATTACCTGTACCTATGATGAATATTATAAACGGCGGAGCACATGCCGATAATAATATTGATTTTCAGGAATTTATGATTGCACCGGTCGGAGCGGAAAGTTTTTCACACGCTCTTGAAATGGGTTGTAATGTTTTCCACACATTAAAAAATGTATTGAAAAATAAAGGTATGGTAACTTCTGTCGGAGATGAAGGCGGATTTGCACCTAATTTAAAATCAAATTCAGAAGGTATTGAAGTAATTCTTGAAGCTATTGATAAAGCAGGTTATAACACCAATCAAATAAAAATCTGTCTTGATGTTGCCTCATCAGAATTTTACGATAACGGTAAATACGAACTAAAAGGCGAAGGTAAAACCTTTAACAATTCTGAAATGACAGACTTTTTGGAAGAATGGATAAACAAATATCCGATAATTTCAATCGAAGACGGCATGGCAGAACAGGATTGGGAAGGTTGGGAAATGCTTACCCGCCGTGTAGGCAACAGATGTCAGCTTGTAGGAGATGATTTATTCGTTACTAATACAAGAAGATTAGCAGACGGTATTAAACGAAATATCGCAAATTCAATTTTGATAAAGGTTAATCAAATCGGCACATTGTCAGAAACACTTGACGCAATCTCAATGGCACATGCTGCAGGTTATACAACAATTATTTCACACCGCTCAGGTGAAACAGAAGACACATTTATCGCAGATCTTGCAGTTGCGGTAAACAGCGGACAAATCAAAACAGGTTCAGCTTCTCGTTCTGACAGAATGGCAAAATATAACCAATTATTGAGAATTGAACAAAAATTAGGCTCTGCTGCAAAATATCTTGGATTGCAAGCCTTTAACGGACAAAAATAATTTCAAATTATTTATTTCATTATAAGAAAACGGGGTTAATCAAAAATCCCGTTTTTTTGATATCAACCTTTTAACCGTATTAACCAATTAATTTTTCATGCTATACTTTTTTATAAGGGGAGATAATTGATGAAAGAGTGGATATTTAACAAATATGACGGGCAGGAAAAATCTCTTGTTACAAGATTATTGCATTCAAGAGGGATAAAATCCGAAGAAGATATTTATGAATTTTTGCATCCGTTAGAAATGAAAATAACCCACCCGAAAGCCTTTACTGATATGGAAAAATGCGTTGAAAGGCTCGCTTGTGCAATCGATAACGGAGAAAAAATCGTTATCCACGGCGACTTTGATGCAGACGGGGTTACATCAACATCTCTTTTGTACAGAACCTTCAAATTCCTAGGCGCAGATGTAAACTACTTTATTCCGGATAGAGAAAAAGAAGGACACGGATTTGACACAAAAGCTCTTGTTAAAATTATGACACAGGTAAAACCGAAAGTTATAATATCCTGTGACTGTGGGATTTCAGACGTCGATGCCGTAAATTTTTTGAACAGCTTTAAAATTGATGTAATAATTACAGACCACCACGAAGCACCTGAAATTTTACCAAAAGCTTACGGAATTATAAACCCAAAAGCCCCAAATGCATTAGATGAAAATCTGAGTGCAAAACAAATAGAAAGCCTGACATCTCTTGCAGGTGTTGGAGTAGCATTTAAAGTTGCACACGCACTTTTGGAAAAATATAACAAACTTGAATTTATTTCGGACATTTTACCTTATGTAACTGTCGGAACAGTTGCAGATGTCGTTCCGCTGATTGGAGAAAACAGATATTTTGTTACAAAAGGCTTGGAATTAATCTCAAACGGCAAGCATTACGGACTTTCAAGGTTATTGGAAAGTGCAGGATATAAAGGTCAAATTACATCAGAGCAAATAGCCTTTGGAATTGCACCGAGAATTAATGCTTCAGGCAGATTAGATACAGTTGAAGCCGCTTTGAAGGTTCTTATCTCCGACAACAGACAAGAAATTGAAATGGCAATTCAATCTTTGAATGAATTTAACAGAGTTCGTCAAGAGCTTTGCCAAAATATTTTTGCGGAAGCTGATGAAATGGTTAAGGCAGAAAACAACAGAAATTCTGCAATCGTTTTATTCAACAAAGAATGGCATATTGGAATTATCGGGATTGTAGCCTCTATGCTTGTTGAAAAATATTATAAACCGACATTTTTGATGACTTATTCCGATGAAACAAAACAATTCAGATGCTCTGCAAGAAGTATAGAAGGAATAAATCTTTACGACACAATTTCTGCAAATGCAGAACTTTTTGACGGGTTTGGCGGGCACGCTATGGCTGCAGGGCTTGCTTTTAGCGAAGATAAAGCGTCTTTTGAACAGGTAAAATCTGCATTATGCAAAACCGTTAAAGAAATGACGCAAGTCAAAGATTTGAAACCATTTATCAATATAGATTTAGAGCTTCAACCTGATGATATTGATGTTGATTTGGTAGAAGAAATTTCACAACTTGAACCTTTTGGAGCATCAAATCCAAGCCCGATTTTTGCAATAAAAAATCTTAAAATAAAAGAAAAACGCCTTATGGGTGAAAATAAAAACCACTTAAGATTAATATGCTCGGCAGGAACATCAGAATTTACCTGCATCAAGTGGAAAGAGGGCGATATTTCGCTCGTTAAAGGTGATCCGCTTGATATCGCTTTTCACCCGCAGATTAATGAATTTAACGGGGTTACAAGTGTACAATTAATCATTGACGATATACATTCAGAATATCTTAAGGAAGATGAAAACTTGCCGCAACAAAAGCTTTATGACCACCGTAAAAAAACTGATATTCTTCCTCAAGTTAATGATTATGTTAAAAATTCCAAACAAAATATTTTAATTTTTGCAGAAAGCAAAGCAATTTCTGACAAATTAAAACCATTTTCAGCTCTTTTTGCAAGAATTATAAACCGCGATACGCTCAGACCGTGTGATTCTTTAATGTTTTTTGATTATCCTGCTGACAAAGAAACTTTTGACAGAATTTTAAACCAAACAAATCCGCTATCAATTCATTTTATGAACTATGATATTAAATACACAGATGAAGAAGAATTCTTAAAAACGGTTTGCGGAATGCTAAAATTTGCCTGCCACAACAACAATGGGAAAGTTGAATTGAGAAGATTTGCAAGCTTTTTAGGAAAATCATACAAGGTGTTTGAACTTTTGTTTTCAATATTTGATGATATCGGTTTGCACACAAATGATTACTACATAGTGGATTACAATCCTGAAGCAGATATCACGCAAGTTCTACATTCACCAAAATATGCTATTTTAAATGACTTGATAGATGAGTGCGAGGTTTTTCAAAAATCATTGTTGGAAGATGATATTTATACACTTGTTTAATCAGATTTTGAGCTATTTTACAAGCCCTTCTGTTTCATTAAACATTACCATATAAAAATCAGGACTTGTCATATTTGGATTTTTCTTCATAAATTTTTTAACATCAAAATGTTCCAAATATTTATCCAATTTTTTTTGAATTTTTTCATTATCTTCATGCTCTGATTTCAACTTTGCAATATATTGATTTACCATTGCAACAACTTCATCTTCAGTCAAAATAGGCTGCCCGCCGATTAAAACTTCATCAGGTTCATCTTCATCAATATATTTTTTCAATTCTTCTTTCGGATCTTCTTTTTGCCGTCTGCCATGGCTGTCAGATGATGTAGAAGACGATATCGCACGATTTTCAAAAGAATTATTTACATTATTAAAAAACATTTTTAAAGACCTTTTTATTAAATTCCACAGAAAAAAATTATTTTTCAAATATTACGTCAAATAATAAAAAAATCTTTAATTAATCATACAAATAAAGGAGATTATTTAAGTAATCTTGTAATTTTTTCTAAATTAGATGCAATCATAAAAATTATTTATTATAATTACACTATGTCAGATAAAGATATTTTGCTTAAACTTGCATCTAAAATTAGTTATGAGAGAAAAAAACACGGTCTCTCACAAGAAAAACTTGCTGAAATGGCAGGTGTTAATATGCGTTCAATTAGCATGATTGAAAACGGAACTACAAATGCTAAATTTTTAACACTTTATAGAATTGCACAAGCTTTAAATATCGAAGTTTGTGAGTTAGTGAATTTTCATCTGTAAATTTATAATGAATTATAGTAATCTTTCAAAAGTTTGCAATCGTCTTCGATGTTTGGACTTTCGCATACCAATGCACCTTTTACACCAAATTCCTTCATTGCTTTCATCAAATCCTTATAATTCATATCGGATTCTTCCAAATTCAAATGCTGTCTTTCACCTTTAGCAGTATATTCAATGCCTGCAAGATGACCATGGAAGTTTTCAAGAGCATATTGTCCCAATTCATTCCCAATTTTTTCCAAAACATTGGAAAATTCGTCATACGTATTATAAGCACCTGCAGATCTTGCATGAAGATGCGAAAAATCTATACAAGGAAGAACTTGTTCAAATTCCTTTGAAAGCCTTATAATCTCATCTTCATCTCCCCATTGAGTAGCTTTACCTGTCGTTTCAGGGCGAATCCAGACATTTATATTTTCGCGTTCCAAAACATCAATTATTCTTTTGGTTTGAGTTTTTACACGATTAAAAACAGTTTCCTTATCAGCACCCATATAAAATGCAGCGTGATATGTTATACTAAAAGCTCCTGCCTGAGAAGCAACTGAGGCTGTATCGATTATTCTTTGAACACTTGCATCAATTTTTTCTTCTTCCTTAGAATTAAGATTAATATAAAACGGGCCATGAGCTGTTATAACAAAGTTTTTAGACTTATCTTTAACAAATTTTCTATTTTCATCGCTCATTCTAACGCCATGGACAAATTCAAGCTCCATACCGTCAAGTTCCATATCATCTAAAACTCCAAATGCTGATGTATAACTGCCTTTACCTGTTCTTAACGGCATGCCTGCAGTTATAAAATTCAATTTATCAAACTTAAATAAATTTTGCAAAATATGCTCCTATCGCTGACATTATCAAACATATTGTAACACTTAAAATTGCATACGCAAAAGCATGGAAAAACTGATGATTTCCAACCATTTCAAACAACTCCAAAGAAAATGTGCTGAAAGTTGTCAATCCACCGCAAAATCCGACAGTCAAAGCAAGTTTAACAACAGGACTTATATCAGCTTTTTCAACAAACAAGAAATATAAAAAACCGATAATAAAACTTCCCACAACATTAACAAGAAAAGTCGATATCGGAAGATTAATTTCAAAATGTCTGGCAAGATTAACACCAACCAAATACCTTGATACAGCACCCAATCCACCGCCTAAAAATATCGCAATAATATTATACATTTGCTTTTGCTTTCAAAATATCTTCAAGAATTTCGCAAGCATCAGCAACATATTTTGAGCAATTCTGTTTTTTTGCTTGCCCTTCCAAACCTTTAGACAATACTCTGCAACAAGTTACCTTATTACGTTTTTTAAATTCTTCAACAATTTTTGCCGCATTTTGACGAGCTAAAACATCGTTTCCTTTTGAATTTTCACGTCCGAAATTATATCCGTTAATAATTTGTGCAGCAGCAACAGAACCGCAAACACAACCTGATGCCATACCGCCTGAAAATGCAGTTGCGCAAGGGAAAAGTGATTCAGGGCACAAACCTTCTTCGCATGCAGCCTTCAAAACACTTTCCGAACAAGAATAACCTTGGTTCATATAATAATTTAAAGCTTTTTCTTTCATAATCCATATCTCCTTTTTTGAATAAGATTATACTACAAAAATTGAACCGACAATTAATCTTTTACTTCAACAGTAGCTTTTTTCTCACCCTTCAAAATCAACATCAAAGGAATAAGTAAAAAACAAGCTATTGAAAAAACTTTAAATGTAGTCATATATGCACAGAATGTTGATTGTTGAATAAGCTGATTATAAAGCATTTTCCCACCCATGTAAGTAGCATTTGCCATATCGCCTGCCTGATGAATAAATGACGCTGCATAAGAGTTTATTCTATCCGAATAATTGTTATTTGTATCATACAAGAATTTTACAAGCCCGTTTTTATGAGCCTGAGAAAATCTTGAAATCATTGTTGCAACAAGTGAAGTTCCTATTGCACCGCCAATTGTTTTCAACAAATTTTGAAATCCTGAAGCGTTTGTCATCTGTTCATTTTTCAATGTTATGCAAGATAAAGTTGTAATAGGCATCATCGTAAACACAAGCCCAATTCCGAATACAAAGTTTGGCAAAACAATATTCATCATACTGATTTCCAAATTCAATTCACTAAGCATCCAACCGCCTGCCCCCAAGGCTAAAAGCCCGATTATTCCGTAAGTTTTATAACTTATCTTTCCGCCTATTCCGCCAAAAATTGCAAGAGATAAAAATGCCCCGAGACCTCTCGGCATAATTGCAATACCGCTTGTGAAAGCATCATACCTCATCATATTTTGAAGCAACTGAGGTAATATCGCCAAAGAAGCCAACAAAACAGCATTCAATAATATCAGCATAACAGTTCCGCATAAAAAATTCATATCTTTTAAAACATCAAGTTTTATAAGCGGATTTTTCCCCTTAACCTGAGTAATAAAAAATGCGATACACCCAATTGCTGCAATTGCACTGAGCCAACAAATCCATGGTGCGTTAAACCAATCCGCATCATTACCCTTATCAAACACGATTTGTAACGGTACAAGCCATACGCAGAGCCACAAAAAAGCGAATTTATCTAAATGAACATTTGACTGTTTTTTTGCATAAGGCGGATCCTCCAAAAACTTTTTTGCCAAAGCAATACACAAAAAGCCAAAAGGCACATTAATAAAGAAAATATATGGCCAAGACCAATTTTCCGTAATATACCCGCCCATAACAGGCCCTAAAATCGGTGCGACAACAACAACCAATCCAAATACTGCCATTGCCTTATTTCTTGCTTCACCCTTAAAACTCTCCAAAGTAATTGCCTGTGCCATAGGCATAAGACAACCACCGCCAAAACCTTGCATAGCACGTGCAACTACAATCATTCCGATAGAATTTGCAATTCCGCATAAAAATGATGCTATCGTAAATATTAACACTCCCAACATAAAGAAATTTTTTCTTCCCATAAATTTACAGAAAAAATCTATCATTGGGATTACGATACTGCTCGCCATCAAATAGCTTGTTAAAACCCAAATTGATTCCTGATTACTGACGGAATATGAGCCTGCAATATGCGGTAACGCTACGTTTGCAACAGTTTCATCTAACGCATACATAAATGTAGCAAGTATAACAGGCATTATAATAAGCCATGGATTTGTTTTAGGAGTCCATTCCTCTGCACTAACAATATTTGTATTCTCTGACATTTTTTGTAAATCCTATTTGTTTCTTTAAACCGCTTTTAAAAAACAGAAGATAAGTTATTCTCAAAAATTTTAATTAAGATATAAACTTACCTTCTATTTTTAAAGCCCTATCTTCCCAAAATTATTTTATTCTTACTTTTGGAACTACTGACATACCGGGTACGATATTATATACATTCGGGTCAATTTTTTCTGTGAATACGATTTTTACAGGAATTCTCTGTACGATTTTTACGAATGATCCGACTGCGTTTTCAGGTGGAAACATACTTGATTTTGCACCTGAAGCTCTTTGAATACTGTCAACTTTACCCTTAAATACATGGTCAGGATATGTATCTATTTTAATATTAACTTCCTGCCCAGGTCTCATGTGACGAAGCTGATTTTCTTTATAATTTGCAACAACCCATACATTTTCAGGAACAATTACAAATAAAGGAGTTCCAACATTTACATACATACCTTTTTCAACACGTCTTGAAGATACAGTTCCTGTTTGAGGTGCATAAATGTTTGTGTATCCGAGATTTAATTTTGCTTTATCTCTTAATGCTTTAACCTCTTTCAAATCAGCATCAGCAACTTTGCCGCCACCTTTTGATAACAATGATTCTTCTGCTTGTGTTAAATTTGCCTGTGCAGAATCATATTTTGCTTGAGCAGCATCAAGAGTTTGCTTTGATACAGCTCCCTTTTCATAAAGGTTTGTGTATCTGTCTAAATCTTTTTTAGCTACCGCAATATTTGTTTGCATAGCCTTAAAGTTTGCTTGTGCATTTTTTTGATCTAATAAAATTCTTTGGTATTTTGCCTCAGCCTGTGCTAAAGCAACTTCATAATCTGCAGGATCTATCTTTGCAACCAAATCACCTTCTTTAACTTTTTGGTTATCTGTTACATAAGATGCGATAATCTGTCCGCTAACCCTTGGTGCAACCTGAACGGTAGTTGTTTCAACATAAGCATCATCAGTTGTTTGATAAAGAAGTGCATCATGGATTAAATATGCTGCCGCAACCGCAAGAACTACACCAACACCAACAAAAATAAATCTCTTAAAAGGTTTATGTTTTTTAACTTTTACATCGTCTTGTAATTGAGAATTTTGTTCTTCAATATTTGTATTTTGTTCTTCCATTTTATACCTCATATTAAATTATATATTTATCTCTACTACCTTTTCCAGTTCAATTCTGAATGATTTTAACGTTTCTTGAACTCTATCAACATCTTGCGGGTTAATCGTTCTGGTTAAACTTTTTAAATACCTTTCAATTTTTGTATTTATCATATTTAATTCTCTTAAACCATTTTCCGTTATCCCCATTTTTTTAACCAATCTGTTGTTCTTGGTATCAATAAATCTTGTAATAAACCCTTTTTGTTCCAGAGAATCTAATATTCTACCGGTATTCGCTCTATCTTTTAATAACAATTTTGCCAAATCTCTTTGACAAATCCCTGCATTGATGGAAACTGTATCTAATGCAGCGTATTCATCCATTGTTAAATCTATATCCAATTTAACAAATAGTTGGCTCGTAATTTTTTTCATTAATCTTGAAGTTTGCTCGAGCTCATAATATATACTGTCTGTGTAATGTCTGCTACATTCTGTATTAGTTTTCATAGTTTTATTTTGTTTTCATATTATTATACATATTATGTTGTAAAAAAAATATGTTGCATTTACAACATTATTATGCTAACATAGGATTAGTAAAAATGCAAGTAGTTTAAAAAGAGGAAATAAAATACTGTGAAAAGAGTTATATCCGTAGCATTATTGGCAAGTATTATGAGCATGAATTTCATGCCTGCATTTGCAATAGAACAAACTTCAACAGCTTCTACTGCAACCCCAAAACAATTTAAAAGCATGGTTTCTAAAAACAAAAAAACTTCTGACCAATATAAATTTGATTATATAAATATGAATTGGTGGAGCAATTTTAATGACGATATTTTAAATTCATATATTGAAAAAGCTGTTTTAAACAACTATGACTTGAAAATGGCTTCTATCAATGTTGAAGAATATTACCAAAATGTTAAATTACAATTTGCAAACGAATTACCATCTGCAGCTGCAGGCTTTGGCCCCGGTTGGTACAAAGCTCCAGGTCTGACAAACACAGATATCGGTTTTGGTTTGCCAATTATTGTTCAATACGAAGCAGATATTTTCTTGAAAAACCACAACAAAACTCAAGCAGTAAAAAAACTGTATGAAGGTTCCAAACAAGATGAACGTGCAACATACATAGCCGTTGCATCTGCTGTGGGTTCAACATACTTTAATATAATTAATCTTGATAAAATGATTAACCTTCAAGAAAAAATCGTAAAACTAAGACAAGAAATTTATGACTTAATGCTTGCAAGCAATAAAGAAGGCTTAACCTCTACTGCCGACACCGTAAAGGCAAACAAAGCACTTGTTCAAGGTCAAACTGATTTAATAGAATTGAGAAAAAACAGAGAACAAATGCTGCATCAATTGTGTGTGCTAATCGGTGAAAGCCCTGAAAATGCAAATTCTTTAAAAAGAAATTCACTTGACAGCATAAACTATAAAATGGCAGTACCTTCACAAATCCCGTCAGAAATTATCACAAACCGACCTGATTATTTGAAAGCAGAATTGATGGTTGAAAAGGCAGGGATTGATGTTAAAGTTGCCAAAAAAGAATTTTTGCCGTCAATTAACATTTTAGGCGGTGCATTATTCAATGCAGGAGATATTGGAAGCTTATTCACAACAAAAAATATGCTATTCGGTATTGGCGGCGGACTTATGACACCATTATTCCAAGGCGGTTCTTTGATTGCGAACTTGAGATTGAAAAAAGCTTCTTATGAAAGAATTTTGCAAAATTACTACAAAACAAACTTAACAGCAATCCAAGAAGTAAACGATGCTTTGGTTGCATCAAAACTTGATAAGGATAAAATGCTTCAGACTGAAAAACAATTCAATCTTGAAAAAGCAGATTATAAATATAATGAAAACAAATTCGATGAAGGAACAATCTCAAAACTTGATTTAATCCAATATCAAGAAAATTTGTTAACAATCGAAAAACTTGTTGCGCAACAAAAAGTTGAATGTATGACAGATGCAATCAGCTTGTACAAAGCAACAGGCAGCAAACCTTACGACTATGTAAACTAAAAAATCACATATAATCATCACCTCTTTACTTTAAGAAATTTAAAGTAATGTGCCGGAAATCCTCACTGTTTCCGGCATTTTCTTGTTTTTATACCACGCCTACGACTGTTTACAAATCGCTTTTTAAAGA
>USJT01000014.1 GCA_900555175.1 uncultured bacterium | reverse complement strand
TGAAAATAAAGACGAAAAATATATTTATATTAACGGGGAAAAATTTTTAAATCTATCTTCAAATAATTATCTTGGATTTGCTGATAACAAAAAAATTACAGAAGAATTTTTGAATTACGCTCAAGACAAATATTCATTTGGGAGCGCATCGGCAAGACTTTTGACAGGAACTTTACCTGTATATAAAGAGCTTGAAGATTTAATTTCCAATATGTTTAACAAAGAAAAGACACTCCTTTTCAATAGCGGATACCACGCTAATGTCGGGATCAACAGTTCTATCGCTGACAAAGGAGATGTAATTTTTTCTGACAAATTAAACCATGCAAGCATAATTGACGGAATGCAATTATCTAAAGGAAAATTTTTCAGATATCCACACAACAATATGGAAGCTCTTGAAAGACTTTTAATAAGAGAACGCAAAAACTTTAATAATGCAATAATTGTTTCTGAAAGCGTATTTTCAATGGACGGCGACATTGCAGATATACAAAAACTTGTTTCACTAAAAGAGAAATATAATTGTCTGCTTATACTTGATGAAGCACATGCTTTCGGTGTTTTTGGGCGAAATGGACTTGGAGTTACAGAAACTCTAAATCTTACGGACAAAGTAGATTTAATCATCGGGACATTTGGCAAAGCAATCGGTTCTATGGGAGCTTTTGCAACAGGAAATCATATATTAATTGATTATCTGATTAATAAAGCACGCTCATTTATATTTTCAACAGCACTTCCGCCTATCAATATTGCTTTTTCAAAATGGATTATTGAAAACAAGCTTCCATATACTTATGAAAAGCGGTCAAATATGTTAAAACTCGGGCAAAAAGCAGGTAGTCAAAGCCATATTATTCCAATTATTATAGGAAGTAACAAAGATACAGTCGATACATGCGAAATACTTTTCCATAACGGATATTTCACACTGCCAATACGTCCGCCAACCGTTCCTGAAGGAACTTCAAGACTAAGACTTTCATTAACAACAGAAATTAACGAAAAGGAATTATTTGATGCAATATCATTGGCTAAACAAACAAAACAACAATAAACTTATAATATTTTTTACGGGCTGGAGCTTTGATGAAAAGCCTTTTGAATTTCTGGAATGCAACGATTATGATGTATTAATTTTATTTGATTATAATTCACTTGATTTACCTGACATTCCAAAGTATGACAAATATTATTTAATCTCATGGTCTATGGGAGTATTCTGTGCATATCTTGTAAAAGACAAGCTCCCAAAATTCAGCAAAAAGCTTGCAATCAACGGAACTTTATACCCAGTTGATGATGAACTTGGTATTCCTCAAAAACCTTTTATTCTAACACTTAGACATGCCGAAAAAGGTTTGCAAGGCAAATTTTACCAAAACATTTTTCAATCAAAAGAAGAATACGAAAAATACACACAAACACCTGTTCAAAGAACAATTGACAACCGAGTATCAGAATTAAACAATCTTTACGAACGTATTAAAAATACCCGACTTAACTACGACAACTACTATGATAAAGCTTTAATCAGCTCTGAGGATAAAATAATTCCGACACAAAATCAAAAAAACTTCTGGAATAAATATCTAAACCCACAAATAATTGAAAGCGGGCATTTCCCTTACTATAACTTTAAAAACTGGAATGAAATTTTATGCATATAAACCCAAAATTAATAAAAAATCAATTTGAAAAAAGTATTAAAACCTACAATGAAAATGCCATAGTTCAAAAAATCATGGCAGAAAAACTTGTGGCTGAAGTTTCAAAAATCAATAATCATTATGAAAACATACTTGAACTCGGATGCGGTGCAGGGCTTTTAACAAATGAATTAATAAAAAAAATCACATTCCAAAATTATTACGCCAACGATATTATTGAAAATGCAAAATCTTATATCTCAAAAATTATCCCGAATGCGACATTTTATTGCGGGAATGCAAAGAAAATAAACCCTTCTCGCAAAATGGATTTAATCATATCTAATGCAATGTTTCAGTGGTTTGAAAACTTGGATAATATAAGTTTGCATTACAAAAATCTCTTGAACAATAACGGAATTTTAGCATTCTCAACATTTTCAAAAGACAATTTTAAAGAAATAAAAGATTTAACAGGCCTTTCACTTGATTATAAAACATTAGAAGATATAAAAAATATTTTCCAAAAAGATTACGAAATCTTGCATATCGAAGGTTTTACAAAGGTTTTAAAATTTTCAAATCCGCTTGAACTTCTTGCCCACATGAAAACCACGGGTGTAAATTCTCTAACCGCACAACACTGGACTTTCAAAGAAATAAAAACATTTTGTGACAATTACAAAACAAAATATCCGGAAATAAATCTCACATATTCACCAATAATTGTCATTTGCAAAAAATTTTCAAATTAAAACAGGTCTTAAAATAAATAATTAAGCAATATTTCACAGGAATTTGTTATTTTTTTTTCTTGTATTATAATAAAAATATAAAAAGGAGAGAGGAAATGGATACATTAACTAAAAACGAGGGATTAATAACTAAAATTATTGGTCCGGTTATTGATGTTGAGTTTCAGCAAGGAGAACTTCCTGAAATTTATACTGCTTTGCATATAAATAAAGAAGACGGAACTTATATCGTTGCAGAAGTACAGCAAATGCTAGGTGGTAACAAGGTTAGAACCGTAGCAATGGCTTCAACTGACGGACTAAAAAGAGGCATGAAAGTAATTAATACTCATGAACCTATTAAAATACCTGTCGGTAAACCGATTTTAGGAAGAATTTTAAACGTAACCGGAGATCCTGTTGATAAAATGGGACCTATTGAAACAGATACATACTTACCAATCCACAGAGAATCTCCAAAATTAACAGATCAAAATACTAATATTGAAATTCTTGAAACAGGTATTAAAGCGATTGACCTTTTACAACCATATCAAAAAGGTGGTAAAATTGGTCTGTTCGGTGGTGCCGGAGTTGGGAAAACCGGTCTTATCATTGAACTTATCCACAACATCGCCAGGTGTATCAGTATTCGGTGGTGTTGGTGAAAGAACTCGTGAAGGTAACGACTTGTGGAACGAAATGAAAGAATCAGGCGTTATCGATAAAGTTGCACTTATTTACGGACAGATGAACGAACCACCAGGAGCCAGAATGAGAGTAGGTCTTTCAGCTCTAACAGCAGCTGAATATTTCAGAGACTTCTCAAAACAAGATGTACTTCTATTTATCGATAACATCTTCAGATTTACTCAGGCAGGTTCAGAAGTATCAGCTCTATTAGGTCGTATGCCATCAGCCGTAGGTTATCAGCCGACATTGGCTAACGAAATGGGTGAATTGCAAGAAAGAATTACATCTACAAAAGATGGTTCAATCACATCAGTACAAGCAATTTACGTACCTGCAGATGACTTGACAGACCCTGCACCGGCTACAACCTTCTCACACCTTGATGCATCAACAGTATTATCAAGACAAATTGCATCATTAGGTATTTATCCGGCAGTTGATCCTTTGGAATCATCTTCAAGAGTTCTTGATCCGAATATTATCGGTGAAGAACATTACAATACAACAAGAAAAGTTCTTGAAATCTTACAGAAATATAAAGAACTTCAAGATATCATCGCAATCTTAGGTATGGATGAATTATCAGAAGAAGATAAGGAAACAGTTAACAGAGCAAGAAAAATCCAAAGATTCTTGTCACAACCGTTCTTCGTAGCAGAACAATTCTCCGGAATTCCTGGTAAATACGTAAAACTTGAAGATACAATCAGAGGCTTCAAAGAAATTATTGAAGGCAAACATGATGACTTACCTGAACAAGCTTTCTATATGGTAGGAACTATTGAAGAAGCCGTTGAAAAAGCTAAAACATTGAAATAAAGGCTAGAAGAAGAAAAGAGGTCAAGAAAATACCTCAATATAAAACCTTGACATCTTGACCTCAAAAGCTTCTGCCATCTGAAAGGGTAATTATGCACTTAAAAATAATAACCAATGAAAAAATAGTTTTCGATGAAGATGTTGATGAAGTTTATACAAAAACGACAGACGGAGAAATCGGAATTTTAAAAAATCACGTACCTGTTATGGCAGCTCTTGATATTGGCGTAACCAAAGCTGTAAAGGATAATGAAGCCAAATACTTTACAACAATGGGCGGAGTATTCCAATTCAAAGATGACAATGCTTTGATATTAACAACAACTGCAGAACGTGGTGACGAAATTGATGTTGCGCGTGCAAAAGAAGCTCTTAAACGTGCTCAAGCAAGATTGGCAGATAATAACGCTGAAATTGATGCAAAAAGAGCAGAAGCTGCAATAGCTAGAGCTATGGCAAGATTAAAAGCAACTTTAAATAATTAAACAATACTAATAACAAAATAAAAATCAAAAAAATAAATGCCGTTTTTCTTAAAGCGGCATTTATTTTTAGTAACAATTTTAATTATCTCAAATAATCCATAGTGAAATTGTTTTCCATAATTCTGGCAAAACAATTTTGCCCCTCAATATGTCCTGTTGGATCATTTCTTGTCTTCACATTTGCTTTTCCACATTGTTGAGCATTATTTTTCCAATACTTACCACTTGATGCAGGATTTAATGAACCTGTGTCTGCTTTAACAGATTCTAATGCAACTGGGGAAATCAAATCTCCTGTATTATACAGTCTCCCCAAACTGTGCACATCAATACCAAATGTATTTGGTAATTCTTTTCCGTTAATATCAACTGTTACATAACTATAATGTTTATTAAATCTGACAGAATTAGGATAATTAACATTGTTATAGTTATTTTGAAGACTTACAATAGCACCATCAGGTAAATAAAACTTATATCTGCTTGTCGGAAATTCATTAGAGGTTTGTCCAGTTGCACTTTTTAAGTGTTTAACTTTATACCCCTGACATTCAGCAGATGTATCACCAGCTTTGCAAGTTTTTATTGCATTAAAAGTTTGTCTTACAGCTTCATCAATTTTGTTGTTAAACTCAGAGTCACGATCTCCTCCACTATTAAATATTCCTAAGCATTCTATATCTGTACATTCTTCTTTTGCCATCATCATTTTAAAGCCATTAGTTACAGTAGTATATGTTTTTTTAAGCTAATTTTCGTATTTTTGAATTCGATAATTTGCAATAAGTGATGGCATTGTCATAGCAGCTACAACGCCAATAATTCCCAAAGTTATTAACACCTCAGCTAATGTAAAACCTAAACGGACAGTTTCACAAAATGCATTACCTTTGGAAACAGGGGATAACAAATCAGTATCATTAAGATACTTTTCGGACAAAATAACTCTCATTCAAGCTCCTTTCTCAATAATCAACTCTATTCACTATTCACTAAAAGAATTTAATAATTTATAATTTATCCCAATATTAACATTATAAACTATGTATGAAAAAATTTCAACATTTTTGTAAAAAATAATAATTGTTATATAATAAACTTATGGAAAAGAGCTTGTATCAAATATTCAAAACTTTTTTCAAAGTCGGAACATTATTACTTGGCGGCGGATATGTTATATTACCGCTGTTGCAATCTGAGCTTGTGGACAAAAAACAATGGATAGATGATGATGAATTATGTGAATACTATGCTCTAGCTCAAAGTGTTCCAGGAATTATTGCGGCAAATACAGCAATTTTTGTAGGTTACAAATTGAAAAAGACACCAGGTGCGATTGTTTCCACTTTAGGAATTGTCATGCCTGCATTTATTTCAATTATTCTGATTGCCAAAATTTTAGAAGAATTTGTACAGATGAAATTTGTGCAAAGCATATTTTGGGGAGTAGGAATAGGAGTTGTATTACTGATTTATTTGGCAGTTAAAGAGATGTGGAATAAAAGTGTTGTTGACAAATTTTCCTGCTGGATTTTTTTCATAACCTTTATTTTATCAACCTGCTTTAAAGCTCCGCCATCAGCCTTAATTATTCTTGCTATATTTATAGGTCTTTGGGTTCAATACCAAAAGAAAATTGAACATGAGGAAGAAGAATGATTGTATACTTAAAATTATTTTTAGAATTTTTTCATATAGGATTATTTTCATTCGGTGGCGGATATGCGACATTACCGTTTTTATACCATATTGCAGATGTTCAAAAATGGTACACAACAAAGCAATTAACTGATATGATTGCAGTTTCATCAATTACCCCCGGGCCTGTCGGAGTTAATGTTGCAACATTTGCAGGATTAAAAACTGCAGGACTTGCAGGTGCATTCATATCAACAACTGCGGTAATATTACCATCTTTAATTTTAATTATAATTATTTCAAAATTATTAGAGCAATTCAGACATAATAAATATGTAAGATCAGTTATTTATACATTAAAACCTGCAGGCTGCGGACTTTTAGCAGCAGTCGGCGTTGATATGTTTATAAACAGCATAAATTTATTTGGAATAGTATTGCTTGTCGGACTTTTTGTTGCAAGTCTTACTGAGAAAAGAGATCCGCTGTTTTATCTTGGTGTTTCGGCACTTGTCGGGCTAATTGCAGGATTTTTCAATTTAACAGGTTAATTTATATTCTATATTGCAAAGCCTGCATAATATGAGTTTGTAAGATATTTTCAGAACCTTCCAAGTCTGCAATTGTTCTTGCAAGTTTTAGGATTCTGTCATATCTTCTGCCTGACAGTTGGTATTTTACAACTGCAACCTTTAAAAGTTCAGAGCTTTGCTTATCTATTTGGCAATATTTTTTTATTAACTTTGAATTTAATTCCGAATTTGTCAAAATTCCATCATTCTTATATCGTTCTGATTGAATTTTTCGAGCCTTAATAACACGTGCTCTTATATCAGCAGAAGATTCATTTGAAGGTTCAGTATTCAAAAGTTCTTCGGCCGTAAGTCTTGGAACTTCAACCTGCAAATCTATTCTATCCAATAAAGGGCCTGATATTCTTGATTTATATCTTGTAATTTGAAATTCTGAACAAGTGCATTGTTTCTCTTTATCCCCAAGATAACCGCAAGGACAAGGATTCATTGCCCCAAGCAAAATAAATTTTGCAGGATATTTGATTGAATGTTTTGCTCTTGAAATTGTAATCTGCCCATCTTCAAGAGGTTGGCGCAAAACCTCTAAAACATTCCTCGGGAATTCTGCCATTTCATCCAAGAATAAAACTCCTCTATGAGCAAGCGTAATTTCACCGGGTTTTGGATTTGAACCACCTCCAATTATACCTGTTGCTGAGGCTGTATGATGAACTGCTCTATATGGGCGTTTTGTCATCAATGGTTCATCAGAAGATAAAAGTCCTGATATACTGTATATTTTAGTAAGCTCTAAAGCTTCAGAAAGTTCTAAAGGCGGCAATATTGAAGCAAAACACTTTGCCATTAAAGTTTTGCCAGAGCCTGGAGATCCTGTCATAAGCATATTATGTGCACCTGCTGCAGCGATTTCTAATGCTCGTTTTGCTTTTTGCTGACCTTTCACATCTTTAAAGTCATATACATATTCTTGGTTTATTCCTTCACCGAGATATTTATTAACATCAATTACTGTCGGCTTTATCTGAGAGTCAGCGAAATGATTAACGACATCTGCAAGCTTCTCCGCACCTAAAATATTTACTCCACCTGTTAATGCAGCTTCCATAGCATTAATTTTCGGAACAAAAATATTTTTTATACCTGCATTTTTAAGTCCTAAAATCAAAGGCAAAACTCCTGTTACGCCTCTTAAAGTTCCATCCAAAGAAAGCTCACCAATAAATGCGTAATCTTTTAGATTTTCCTCTTCCAACACGCCTTCTTCTGTCAAAAGCCCGACCGCAATCGGCAAATCAAAGTTAGAACCTTCTTTTTTCAAATCAGCAGGAGCAAGATTTATAACAACCTTTTTAGCAGGAAAAGTAAACCCTGAATTTTTTATAGCAGAACGCACTCTATCACGAGCTTCATTTATTGAAGCATCAGGAAGCCCTACAATTGAAAATCCCGGCAACCCGTTCAAAACATCAGTTTCGACAGAAACCAAATAAGCATCTAACCCTATAACAGTTGCAGTTGTAACTTTATTTACCATAAATATATACTACTACAAATATTTTTATTGTATAATCAGGCTATGAATATTTTAGCTATAAATTTTGGCGGAATAGGTGATGAAATATTCTTTCTGCCAACACTAATCTCATTAAAAAAAGAATTTCCAAACTCTAAAATAACTCTTGCACTTGAACCTAGAAGCAAGAGCGTTAAAGATTTAACAGATATAATCGATGATTTATTCTTAATTGATATCAAAGGGAAAAACAAATACTTAGAGCTTTTAAAACTTGTATATCTCGCTCGCAAAAAACATTTTGATATGGTTATATCATCAGGCGGGAACAAATTAATCAGTATCCTTTTGACACTAATGGGAATTAAGAAAAGATACGGCTATTATACAGGCAAATTAAGCGAAATACTTTTGACCAAAACAGTTCCGCTAAACAAAAATCAATATGCTTGTGCAATGTATCACGACTTAATTACACCGATTACAAACTACAAAACAGAATTACCCGAAATAAATGTACCTGCTCAGGAAAAAATTCCAAACTCAGTGCTAATTCACCCAGGAGTTAGCAAAATGAGCATAAATAAAGGTATGGTAAAAACTGTTACAGCAGATGTTTGGGCACAAACTGTTGATTTACTGCTTGAAAAAGGCAAACACGTAATTTTAGCAGGCGGTCCTGATGATAAAGAAGTTATTGAAACAATCAGAACCAAAACCAAAAATAAAAATTTTGAAGATTTATACGGAAAAACAAAAAGTCTGAAAGATCTTGCAGTAATTATCGGAAAAGCTGAAAAATTTATCTGCTCTGATTCTGCACCTTTGCATGTCGGAGTTGCAATGGGAACAAAAACTTACGCAATTTTTGGACCAACTGATGATAAAAAATTAATTCCGCAATCAGAAAATGTTATCGCAATAAAAGCATCTGATAATTGTCCGATAAAACCTTGTCTTTGGGAACACAGACAGACAACCTGCGAAGCTCTTGATTGCTTAAAAATTACTGCTCAAGATATTGTTGAGAAAGTTCTTTAGAATACAAATCCTCAAAAATATTCCGTAATTTATTTTTATCTGCTATAATTTTGCGCAATTCGTTTAAAGGTTCAGCGTTTTTTGAATCTTCAAACCACAACTTCATATACCCACCTTTTGCATATTTTTCAGCCATGTGTTCCGTTAAATGCTGCCAGTGAACCTCTTTATCATCTGACGGAGTATTTTTCATTGAATATTGTATTGTACGTTTGATAATTTTTAATGGAACTATATCTCTGTCAGCTTCCGCAACAATTTTGCCGTAAATACTTCTTGGCGGATGTTTTGAAGATGCCCTATGATCTTCCACAGCTTCCTTCATCAATTTAATTTCATCAGGCGAAAACCATTGATTTAACACATTATCAGCTTCTAAAATTTTACCTGAAGTTATATGATGAAATTCTCTACCTTCACACAAACCCAAATCATGATATGCAGCTATAACATAAGCATATTCAAGATTTACGCCAAATTTTTCAGCCAGATTTAAACTTTCATCAATAACTGTTTTAACATGCTCAAGATTATGTCCCTTATCAAAATCTGAATATTTAGGAATAATCATAGTTTCAATATATTTTTGCAACTCTTTATTCATTATATTCCAACACTCAATCCTGCACAAAGATTTATTGCTTGCCCCGTAATTCCTTTAGCATCATCTGAAATTAAATATTTGCAAAGCTTTGCAACCTCTTCAGGTTTTACAAATCTTTTTTGAGGAATTGTATCAATAATCTCTTCTATTGAGAATTCACTATCCTCAATAGATGCCATTCCAAGTTCAGTTTCTACCCACCCGGGGTTTATTGTGTTAACGGTAATATTATATTCGGCAAGCTCCAATGCCAAAGCCTTTGTCAAACCAACAAGTCCAGCCTTTGACGATGAATAAATACTTGCAAAAGCTTCTCCCATTACACCTGATATCGAACCGATATTTATAATCCTTCCCCATCTTTTAGTTTTCATATAAGGAATAGCTTTTGAAATAAGATATGCGGGAGCTATCAAATTTGTCTGATAAAGTCTTTGAATATCGACTATATTCATAGTTTCCAACCCTGCATAAATATATTCACCCGCATTATTTATCAAAACATCAATATTTTTCTCCTCAATAAATTCCGCAAGAATATTTATATCTTTTGACAAATCACAAACACAAAATCCCTTTGCATTACAAGCAGTAAGAGCCTTTTCATTCCTACCTGTAACATAAACCTCACCTATATTTTTAAGTTCTTTTGCGATTGCATTACCGATACCTTTTGAAGCACCTGTTACTAAAATATTCAAAATCTATACTCCTTTAAAAAACTTTGCGTAATATATGATGCCATAAATATTCCCGCACAACTAGCCACAAATGGAGTTGATGCAGGAGTAATCTTTGTAAACTCAATATTTTCACCACTTTTAGTTGTTATTTTTTCAGTTGATGATATCTTTTCTTTAACAAAAGGCTTTTCCCTGCTTGCAACAACAGCAATACCTTTTTCAATACCACGTTTTTTTAACTGATAAATTATATTTGATACAAATGGGGCATTCTTATTTTCAATTTCCGAAATATCAGAAATATAAAGTTTTGTCGGATCAATTCTATTGCCTGCACCAATTGAAGAAATTACAGGGATATTTTGTTTTACACAAGTTTCCAACAACTCAATTTTTGAACGCATTGTATCAATAGCATCAGCGACATAATCCACATTTAAAAAATTTAAATCTCCGCTATAAAAATCATCAACAACATTCAATTTTATATCAGGATTAATATCTTTTAATCTGTCT
>USJT01000013.1 GCA_900555175.1 uncultured bacterium | reverse complement strand
TCATCTTAAATAAAAATAAAAAAGCATATATAGCTATAACGATTATAGTCTTATATACTACCTGCTCCTGTTTTTTCCTTATAAACACTATGAATTTTTCAAATGATTTATTAAAACTGGAAACCAAACACCTTGCATATTGCATACAAGTCAATACCAAAGGGTTTAACATTTTTACACATTCATTATATTTGATAACGGCTCTATCTGCCTTTACGATATCAATTCTGCTATAAAAATTATTGCAACAAATAAATACATTTTTTTATTATTTCTTACTTTTGTATTATTATAATAGAGAAGTATAGAATAATATTAAGGGAAAGAGAATACGTCTAAAGGACTATTTATGATAGGGAAACTAAAATTCTATCCGGCATTAATAACAGCAAAAAGCGCATATCTTGCAATTAAGCTATTAAGCACATCATCAGGCACTTCATTTGCAGGAATGCTTGCACTAAAGATTTGCCCTGACTTTTTAAAATATTGCTCCAAATATGTAAAAAAGCAAATAGTTACAATTACAGGAACGAACGGCAAATCAACAACTTCAGGACTTATTTCACATATTCTTGAAGTTGCAAACCAAAAAGTTATACATAACCTCAAAGGTGCAAATATGCTCACAGGAGTTGCGAATGTTTTTGCGCTTGAAATTGAGCCGTTTAAAAATTTTGATTATGCCGTAATAGAATCTGATGAAGCATATCTAACAAAATTATACGATTATTTAAAATCAGATTATCTTGTAGTTACAAACCTTTTCCGTGACCAACTTGACAGATACGGAGAATTAAATACTACTGCAGGGTTTATAAAAAATGCAATTGACAAGAATCCGGATTTAAAGCTTATTTTGAACGCTGATGACCCGATAGTTGCGACATTTAACAGAACAAAATACGCTGTCTATTACGGGTTTGAAAACGTTGAATATCATTGTACTTATGAGCACAAATCAAATGCCCCGTCAGAGGTATTTAACTGCTCTTGCAACGAAGAACTTAAATATACAAAACAATTCTTTGCACAACAAGGACACTACTATTGTCCAAAATGCGGTTATAAACGCCCTCAATGCAATTACCCGGCAAATGTTGAAATTTATGATGATTATTCAAAAATTACAGTAGAACACAAAGGGATTCCGTTTGAATTTAAAATAAATCTGACAGGACTTTATAACGCATACAATGCTCTTGCTGCTATTGCATTTGGATTTGAGGTTGGTTTAAACCAACAGGAAATTCAAAAAGCCCTTGAAACCTACAAGGCAATCTTTGGACGAACCGAAAAATGTACAATTAACGGCAATCCTGTGATAATTCAATTAATCAAAAACCCGACAGGTGCAAGTGAAGTTTTAAAAACAGTTGATTTACAATCAAATATAGTAATTGCAATTAATGACAATTACGCAGACGGGCGAGATATTTCTTGGCTATGGGACAGTGATTTTGAACAATTGAAAAATGCGGAAAAACTTGTTATAACATCAGGGACAAGAGCAAATGACATGGCAGTAAGACTCAAATATGCAGGGATTCCGCAAGAAAAAATTATAGTAGAACCAAACATAAAAAAAGCAATAAATAAAGCTACAACAGCAGGCAAAACAACAATTTTGCCTTCCTATACAGCACTTTTAAAGCTTACGGCAGAAAGAGGTAAATAAAATGTTATTAGGTGTAAACATAGATCATATAGCAACATTAAGAAACGCAAGAGGCGGAGTAGAACCAAGCGTTGAAAAAGCAGCAGAAATAGCTGAAGAAAACGGAGCTTCATCAATTACAACACACTTAAGAGAAGACAGGCGACATATAAAAGATGAAGATGTTTACTCATTAATTAATAAACTTAAAACACGCTTAAACCTTGAAATGGCAATGGCAGATGATATTCAAAAAATCGCATTGGATATCAAGCCTTATTCTATATGCCTTGTACCTGAAAAACGTCAAGAAATAACAACAGAAGGCGGACTTGATGTTGCAGGGCAATTAGACAGAGTAACAGAATTTATAAAACCGTTACTTGATGCAGGTATTATCGTAAGCTTGTTCATCGATCCTGATGAAGAACAAGTTAAAGCATCTGCAAAAACAGGCGCACAATTCATTGAGCTGCATACAGGTACATATTCAGAATGCTTTGGCTATGATGAGGAAGAAGCCGAATTCCAAAAACTTAAAAAATCAGCAGAATTAGCCCAAAGTTTAGGTCTAAAAGTAAATGCAGGTCACGGACTAAATTATGAAAACGTTTACAGAATGCACGAAATAGAAGGCTTGCACGAGCTTAATATAGGACACAGTATTATTTCACGTGCAGTATTTACAGGACTTGCAGAAGCCGTAACTAAAATGAGAGATTTAATAAAATAAAAAACTTGGAGTAATTTTTATGAAAACCGAAAAAGAAATAGCACAAGAAATGGCTCAAGTTGTAGAACAAATGCGACTTGACGACATAGAAGATAACCCTGATATAGTAGATGAATACTTCGACTGCGACTGTTGCGGACAAAACAAATGTCTTGCAGGTTCAATAGAATATGAGGGTTACAGACTATGCAACGATTGTGTCCTTCTTGCAGAAACAGGTTTTGCTCTTGGGAAAATTAAAACTGTAAAAGATTTGATTGATGCTATTGAAGATAAGCATCTTGAAGCCCTCTCAAACTTTGTCAGAGAAGAAGAAAAACGCTCAAATAACTAAACTTATTGCAGTCTTTTAAACTAAGCCTAAAGAATGTTTTGTTTTTCTAAACTTACCCAAAAGAATTAGTAATATATCTTTACATATAGTTAAAAAGTATTAGTTATGTGGTATATATATAATATAAGAGAGAGCTTGATGATAAGACAGCTAACACAACAATACATATATAATTCATAAGCATGACGAGTATGTAAATCGCAACCTCGTCATTTTTTTTGGCTTTTATATATTTTAAATTTATAAATCTCGTTTTATGATATAATAATCTTATGGAAAAGAAAATTTCAGATAAAGTAATTAACAGACTAACGCTTTATCATTGCATATTATCAGATTACATAGACAAAAAAATAGAATTTATTTCAAGTAAACAAATTGCCCAATTATTGAATATTGATGATTCTCAAGTCAGAAAAGATATCAGCATTTTAAATAACTCAGGGAAAAACAGAGTAGGATATATTGTTAAAGAATTAAAAATATCCATTGAAAAAACTCTTGGGTTTAAAAAGACAAAAAAAGCTTTTATTATAGGAGCAGGAAATCTTGGGACAGCTATCGCAAATTACGGAAATTTCCAAGATTACGGTTTGAACATTCTATCTTTATTTGACAATTCCCCTGAAAAAATCGGAAAAATTATAAACGGAATGGAAATTCAAGATATAAAAAATCTTCCAAGTATAGCAAAAAAAGAAGATGCGGATATTGCAATTCTAACAGTTCCTGCACGTTTTGCGCAAAGTACGGCAGACTTTCTTGTAAAATCGAACATTAAATATATTTGGAACTTTGCACCTGTTGTACTCACAGTTCCGAAAAACGTTCAAGTTTGGAATGAAAACCTAATGGGAAACTTCCTTCAATTCACTTACGACATCTAATTTATTTATCTGATAAAGGTATCTCAAACCTTCAAGCGTTAATGTCGGATTTATAAAATCAAAGTGTCTTTTCAAGTAATTTGCAATTAAGCCTGAATATCCGCCTGTTGCAACAATAACAGCTTTTCCGCCCAATTCTTTTTCACATTGTTCGATAAGCCCGTCAATCATAGCAGCAGAGCCTCTCAAAACACCTGAAAGGATTGCATCAGTCGTATTATGTCCGATTGCTGAATTTGACAGAGCAACCTCAATTCTCGGCAATTTTGATGTAAATTTATTCAAAGCTTTTAGTTGCAAATTTAAACCCGGAGCAATAATACCTCCGACAAATTCGCCGTTTCCATTAACAATATCAAAGGTTGTAGCTGTTCCAAAATCAACAACTATAACAGGATGTTTATACAAAACATAAGCACCTGCAGCGTTTGCAATTCTATCAGCTCCTGCTTCATTTGGAATATCAAGAGCAATCTTAACACCTGTATTTATATCAGTAGATAAGATTATCGCATCTAATTTAAAAACATTATCTACTGCTGTTTTAAACTTTTTAGTCAATTCTTCAACAACAGAAGATATAATTGCGCCATCTACATTAAATTCTTTAAACAAAGTTTTCAAAAGAACTTCATATTCTTCTAAAGACAAATCTTTATCAGAAGCTAATCTATATTCTTCAACAAGGGCATCTTCTTCAAAAAGCCCCAGGGTAATGCTGGTATTTCCAATATCGGCTGTTAATAACATAATACACTAATCCTCTTTCAAAGATTAGTGTATTACAAATACAAACTTTTTGCAAAGGATTAGCCTAAGAAAGCACCTTTGCCTTCGGTACCTGATTTACCAACAGTAAATGCACTGTTAAAATTATCCGGCAAGTTGTTTATATAAGAGCCAAATCCGTTCATCAAATATCCGATATTTTCCCAAGGATTTTTCTTTTTAACTTGAGAAGAATATGTTGCTTTACTTGATTTATCTTCAATTCCGATTGCTTCAATACGTCCAGATGCCATAACTATATCTCCTTAATATAATACTCATATCTCTTATATATATACTAAGGATATAAATTCCACAAAATTGCTTTTTCTGAACAAAATCGTTACATAAGTTTACAATTATTTTAATATATTCTTCTCAAGAGCAATCGCAGTCTTAGTTTTAGCCAAACCGCCCTGAGAACTTTCTTTTAAAAGCGGTGACATAAGTTGACCTGTCTGCTCCATAGCATCAACAACTTCATCAGGCGGTATTTTTGAGATAATTCCTGCCATAGCAAGTTCAGACGAAGTTACGGCATGAATTGCTAAAAACGGATTACGTTTTACACAAGGAATTTCAACCAAACCGCAAACGGGATCACAGGTAAGCCCCATTACATTTTTCAGAGCAAGAGCTACCGCATTTATAATTTGTTTTACACTTCCGCCTCGCATTTGAGTCAGGGCAGCTGATGCCATAGCAGATGCAACACCGCATTCAGCTTGACAGCCTCCGACTGCACCTGCCAAAGCCATTTTCAAAGAAACAATTCTTCCGACTTCACCTGCTGTAATAAGCGCATTTATCTGGTCATTTTCACTAATTTTATTATCTTCAGCGTAAGCTATTATAACAGATGGCACAATCCCGCATGAACCTGCTGTCGGGCAAGCTGCAATTATACCCATTCTCAAATTTTGTTCACTTGTTGCAAGGGCATAAGTCATTATTTTTTGTGCGGTTTTTCCAAGGATTGCATCTTCTTTTGCAAATCTTTTTTGAAGCTTGTCACAATCATCCCCGCTCATTCCGCTTGGAGAAGGCTCAGTGGATTTTAAGCCGATTTTTATAGCTTCTTTCATCGCATTCAAACTTTTTGCAGCCTGCATTCTAACTTGATATTCAGAATGCTCTCCTTTTGATACTTCATAATCTAATGCTGCATCATAAATTGTTTTATTCTGTTCTTTGCAGGCGTAATATAATTGCCTAAAAGATGTAATTGCATGTTCCATAAATTAACTTTCCAATTTTTTAATATATCTTACAATATACATATGCTTCAATTCACTAACCTCACGAAGACAATGTTTTGAAAGTTCTCCGTCTAAGCAAATGCACATAGATGCATCTTTTCCTTTTCCGCTTCTGTCACAATGAAGTGAAGCAATATTTACATTATCTTCCTGAATAATACTTGTAACAGCAGATATAACCCCAGGCATATCTTCATAAACAAGAAGTAACGTATTATATTTTCCATCGAGATTAACCGAAAATTTGTTTATCTTAGTAAGCACAATTTCACCGGCACCGATTGATGCACCTGAAAGCGTCATATTCAAACCACCTTCAAAAACAAAATCAACAGCGTTTGGATGACGGTTGAAATCTTCATAATACTCATATTCATAATTAATTTGTTTTGCTTCTTCAGTATCAAAAACATATTTTATTCTAGGATCATCAACAGAAAATCCTAAAAATCCTGCCAAAAGACCTTTATCAGTACCATGACCTTTTCCTGTCAAAGCGTAAGAATTATATAATTTGAATATTATTTTATCAGGCTTTGCATTATAAACATTACGAGCAAGCAACCCTAGTCTTACGGCACCTGCAGTGTGAGAGCTTGAAGGGCCTGCCATAACCGGGGAAATTATATCAATAATTGATGATTGACGCATATCTAAAATCCTTATATATCTATAATTATAACATCTCATTAACTATTGTAAATAATTTATAAAATTATAACAATAAATTCTGATTTTATGTTTTTATATATATACGAAGTGTGTATTAAAATTTTAGTGTAGTAAAGGAGTAAAATGTTTAGTCCTGAATTCATGCGATATTTAATTAATTACCAGAAATCCGAGTTTACCCCACAGGATACAAAAAAAGAAATCAAATTTAAAAATAATAAATCAGGTAAACTTGCAGAAGTGTTGGCTATGGTTACAAAATAGTGCTGTTATAAGTAGTTTTATATAATTTTTTAGCGATAACAAAAGCACACATTATCTTAGTATAAAAAAAATTTACCCAACAGAAAAATTCTTACAAAAAAAACGCCGTTCTCTTTCGAAAGCGGCGTCGGAATTCTTTGAATAATTCCTCGTAATAGTGTGAAGTGTAGTGTGCAATAAAACGTTTTTGTGATTCCTCGTTTTATGCTTTTCCTCGTGTTCATGTATATAAACAAATTTCTGTATATATAATTGCTATATTATAAATATCATGTTTATATTTTGTTACATAAGTTAATATTTTCTTATTAAAACAGGTTATAGTATTATATAAACATAGGATTTATAACAATATAAAAAGGAGAGATATGAGAATATTAGTATCAAATGATGACGGGATTGCCGCAAACGGAATAAGATGCTTAACAGAGACTCTTGCTCAAGAACATGAAGTTTATGTTATTGCACCTGATAGAGAAAGAAGTGCAGCAGGGCACTCATTAACATTACATACCCCGCTTAGAGTTGAAGAAGTAGACGCTTACCACGGAGTAAAAAGAGCCTGGGTTACAACAGGAACTCCAGGAGATTGTGTAAAAATCGGGATTAATGCAATTTTATCACCTGAAGAACAACCTGATATTGTAATTTCAGGAATTAACCACGGTCCAAATCTTGGAGCAGATATTCTTTATTCAGGAACGGTAAGCTGCGCTATGGAAGGTGCAATGCTTGGAGTTCCAAGTATTGCGGTATCTCTTGCAAGTATGAATTATGAATACGAAAATTTCAAATACCCTGCAAGATTTGTAAATCTTTTACTTAAAAAATTAAAAGAATTCAGCTTCCCTAAAAAAAGTATCTTAAATGTAAATGTTCCTGCACTTGATGAAGAAGATATTGCAGGCGTTGCAATTACAGAACTCGGACGAAAGATGTTTACGGATAACTATGAAAAAAGAATAGACCCGAGAGGAAAAGTCTACTACTGGATGGCAGGGGAACTAATAACAGAAGCAGAGGATTCAAATACAGATATTGCTGCAGTAAAAAACAATAAAATATCAATAACCCCTGTAACTTATGAAATGACAAAAGAAGACGTCATGACAAACCTTGAAAACGTCTTATGTAAAGATGATACCTGCAACTGGTTTAACTAAAAAAAAATAGGGCTTAAATATAAGCCCTATGTTTGTATCTATATATTTTTTAATTATTCTGCGATAATCCTTGCAGGATAATTGTTTCTCAACAAGTCGTTTACAACACTTTGAGCTTTTTCTCTTGTTGAATAAGAACCTATTTGAATTGTATAAGCTCCACCTATATTTCTAACAAACGGAGAAATATTCAAACCTGATTCCGCAATAATACCTTTTGCGACTTCTGCCTGCTCTTTTGTTGCATAATATCCGACAACAACTTTTACGGGAGCTGAAGCCTGAGGTCTTGCAGTTACTTGTTTTGGAGCAGGGGAAGAAGTCTCTGCAGGTTTCGGTCCTGCTTCTTGATCTGCTAATGTAACAGGTTTTTCTGAAACATTACTATTATTTATGGCTTGATTCTCCGCTTTTTTATCAGGGAGAACGACTTTTTCATCCAATTCATCTGCAAATGTATTGTCAGACTTGCTTGCAGTTTGAGAATCTTCATCCTGTAATAATTTCAATCTTCCGTCAACTGCAGATTTATCAACTTCTTCAGTTTGAGTATCAGAGTTATCTTCTCCGATAGAAACATCAACCTCCGGAGAAATTTGTTTTGCAATACCTAAGAATAGCAAAAGCAAAATAAAAAATGTAGAAACGAAAATTATAATCCCTTCATTAGGATTTTTCGTTACTTTTTTTTGATAATCTTTATAACTAATATGAGAAGGTTTTCTTGAATCTTCTTCCATTATACACCTCTTACTTTTGTTGATGCCAATATTATATCACTAATTTCTTCAGAATACTTTGTAAGGATTTCATTTGCCAACTCTTTAATATCCGTAATCCCTAATTCGCTTGTCAAACCGCTTGCTTTAACAGGAGCTCCAGTCGAATCAATATTTATACCTGTATGAATTAAGATTGAATTTACAGATTTTGTGGCAATTGAGACTGTCAACTTTTTACCGTCAAAAAATAAATCATCGCCATCTCTTCTTATCACAAATCCGCGTTTTTCAAGAACTTCTTTTATAATACACATTAAAAGTCTTTGTCTGAAAACACCTTCAACCAATCCGACATTAAATTGCTCAGAGATAAAGCTCAACATAGATTTGCTATATATTGGTTCATTATTGATTACATCTTCAATGTCAACCATTTCAGTCAACTTAACATCACATTCACCGATAAATGCAACTGTTGCATCTCCTTGAATTTTAAAGTTTTTATAAATCCAATGAGGAGATAACTGCCATCCCTCGTATTTAATTTCCTTATCTAAAAATTGTGTTTTCAAAAGAGTTTCCTTATATAATATGTGTCATGGTTATAAATCAAAGCATTTTTTAATCTTGTACAAGATTCGCAGATTCCGCAATGCTTTTCGCCTCCGGCATAACAGCTACTTACGTATTCAAGCGGAATTTTATTATCCAATGCCAGCTTTACTATATCATTTTTATTATAATTTATCAAGGGTGCAATAACTTTTGGGTGTTTTTGGGTTGAATATTCAAACTCCTCATTAATTTTATCAATAAATTGCTGAGTATTATCGGGGAAAGTCTGACCTTCCTCCTTGTTTGCACCTATCAAGATATAATCATAATCTTCACCGTCTGCAAAAGCACCTGCTATATTCAAAAATAATCCGTTTCGATTAGGTACCCAAACACTTTTTGCAGATTGTTCTGGGGTATCAAGCTCTTTGCCGTGAGGAATTTCCTTATCACTAACAAGAGATGTGTGAGTAACATTTTTTAGCCAATCCAATTTTATTACTCTATGTTCAATTTTATAATAATCGCAAATATTTTTTGACGCATTTATTTCATATTCACAAGATTTTTGACCGTAATCAAATGTTAATGCTAATGATACACCGTATTTTTCAATTCCGACACCAAGACTCACAAGAGAATCCAACCCGCCTGATAAAAGAACAATACCTTTACTCATCTTCTTTTTCCTCATCTTCATCTTCGTATTCGGAAATCATTGAAACAGCTTCCATTTTTAAGAAATCAGGATAATCTGCACTATTCGCTACTTCATCCAATATATCGCGTCCAATCATATTATAAAGAGCTATCAATGCGTTTTTCTTAACTTCTTCATTCTCATCTTCAACAAGACAATTTTTGATAGTATCAACAGCCGCAGGATTATCACTATCCATAATAGCTTCTATTGCATTAATCCTTATTTGCGGAGATTCATCAAGCAAAGAATTTTTCAAAGCGTTAAAAACTCTTTCATCATTATCAAGTCTTAATTTTCCAAGAGCTTCAATTACTCTTTCTTTCAAGAACGTAAACTTATTCCAAATTCCTTTTTGCGCTTCCAAAATACTTACAAGCGGATCAACTGCTCTTAAATCACCTAACATTCCAAGAGCAGAAGCAGCAGTTTCTCTCAAATACACGGATTTTTCATCTTCATCTTTTACAACTTCAATCAAAGGAGCTACCGCATATCTATCGCCAATTCGTCCTAAAGCATCAGCACAAGCAAGTCTTACCTTATAATTTTCATCCTTATTATTTAAACAATACAAAAGCGGAGTAACAGCAGATGTATCTTTAAGATTTGCAATCGCTTTTGCACACATTGCTCTAACATTAATAAAAGCATCTTTTTCATCCCCAATATTTTTCATCAACAACAAATCCAAAAGAGGACTCAAAGAAGACTTATCTCTCAATCTGTCAGAGCATTGAATAACGTGCATTAAAATTTCTGGATTTTTAGAAACAGATAAAAAGTGATTATAAATTTTAACTAAATTATCCCGTTCATAAACTTCATCAAGGGCAAGAATATTCCGAACAACAGAATCGATATCGGACGTATCAAACAGGTTACATTTTTTAGCTATTGAGTCTAAATCCAGGTAATCTTTTTCCACTTATTCACCCCGTATCTACCTGAAAATATACTATAAAACCGTTTTTTTTTCAAGTAAAATTAAAGGATTTACTACACATTTAGTAATAAATCCTTTAATTTTTTATTCTTCTACATTTTTATATTTTAATTTTCCCCCTGTCAAAATACTAAATAAGCTATCTGCGCCATAAACATTCCAATAGCCTTTTCCGATTTTATCAGGCCATACAGTCAGACCAAATGCATCATACCCAAACTTGTTAGGACGTCTTGCGCCATTAACGTCAATATAAATATCTCCGCAAGTATTACGAATATCATTCCACATAACAGGAGATCCATCAGGATTATATAAAATATTACCATCACCATCAAGTAATGCTCCACTAACAGCGGTATAAACACATTTTTCTGCTCTCAAAGTTAAAAATAAAACCCCGTTATCCGGTAAAATTATTGCAGGAGCAGATAATGTACTATATTTATTTTTATAACTGGACATTAACACTTTATAATTTAAATCCTTACATAATTTATCTTTTGATGTTGAAAGACAAAGATGTCCATTAGGGATATATTTTGCAAGATTTTTAGCTACATCATTGGCTGTTTCTGCTCCAGAATATAAAACAGAATTA
>USJT01000012.1 GCA_900555175.1 uncultured bacterium | reverse complement strand
TTTTGCAGAACATCAAAATCAAACTTGCGACTGCAACAAACAAACAAAATGTTTGGATTTAATGACATCAATGTATAAAAGACGTGCAACTTTATACAATGTTTTAAACCTCTCAAACGACCAACAAAAATGCAAAGATGTCATTGATAAAAAACGCTACGAAGAATTAGGCAAAATATTTGCACAATATGAACAAGAAAAATTTGTACTCGATAACATGTGCAAACATAATGCAAGTAAACAAGCAATTAAAAAACAAGAAAAAGTCGTAAAAAATCTTTCTAAATGCATGAAAAAAACAGGCGAAAAATACGATGATGAATTCAAATCTGTACTAAACGCAGAACAAAGATCAAAACTTCACACAATCAGAAAAATGGAAGGAAAAGAAATTCATTATTGTATGAAGAAAAAAGCATTCTACGAAAGAGATCCAAAACTTCGACCATTTGGCGAAAAAATGTATTACGGCGAACAAAATAACGTACTCTGTCCTGTCCATAAAAAATGGCACCTTTTCGGTTACAAACACAAAGTAAAAGAGCAATCTTCAAATTAAATTAAATAAATGATGATTTTCATACCACAATCATTATAATAAAAGTATGAAAAAATTATTGGTTTTAAGTTTAGCTTTATCATTAAGTGTTACAAGCTGTTTTGCTTGGGGCTGGTGGGGTAATAAAAAAGATTCCGCAAAAAATTCTACCTCAAGTGAAAATGTAGAAATTCAAAATCAAGGTAGCGGCTATGTCGGTACACTTCCTGATATTAGCAAAAGTTTCAAAACCACAGAAACTCAAAAAATAAAACCGACCTTTGAAGAAGCCAAAAATTTTAATTCATCTGATGAAATCAAGCCAATTCCGACAGAAAATCCTGCGTTTGTAAACATTATGCTCAAGCAGGATAAACGCTCACCATATTTAAACGATATTTACGGTGATATTCTTCCGCAATTGGAAAATATTTTACAATGCATAGATGATAAAAAAAATGTACAAATTTTTAATGCAAAAGTTTTCTTCTTCAACAAAACAGTCGAATATCTCCAAAACAAATATGCAGGAAAACCTGAAAGTAATTACACTTCATTTTTAAAACTTTTAGAATTGAATACACATTCAAAATCAGTTGCGACTTTACGCAAAGAAGCTGAACAATACAGACCATATCTTGCCTACACCGGTGCAGGGTATTTATACAATGAAAATGTTATAAACCAGCAGCTTGAATATTTGAAAACTGAAATTCAAGATACAATAGTAATTTTGAGAGAAGAACATTAAATTATCAAAAAATTAAGGCGGATTAAAATAATCCGCCAAATAAAGATGCGTTTACACATAATAAAAAAGGAGCTGTAAACTATACGGGGTTGACATTTGGTCTGCCTACCGCACCGATTAAAATATCAATAACTTTAGGCATTTGACATTTAAAAGAGTAATTTCCGTCTTTTAAAGAGCATTTTGAGCAATCACATTTTATTGAATAGCATTCAATAGCCTGTTCAGTCCAACTTTGTGTTATAGATGCAGAAATTTCTCCGTTATTCTGCGGATAAAACTCATCCTCGACCATAGATACCCTACCTATTACTTAACCCATTTATATTTTATAATAATTAAGGTCTGATTTAATCCTCTATTCGATTGAATTTATAGTAAAAAAAAATCGTTGAAAAATTAATTCAACGATTATGTATTGTTAATGTAAATTTAAAGCTATCCCAAATCTCGGCAGCCGATCTTAACTGCGGGGTCTAAACTTTTATTAAGGGGCTAAACCCTCTTTGTGAAATCTCACAAGTCTTGCAAGATGCCATTCTCTTGCACTTATTTCATCTATTCGATTTTTGATATCCTCAAGTTCCGCAAGCAGGGTATGCAAATCCTTCCTTTGCGGCTCCTGCTTTGCGAAACGTTCTTCATCTTCCAACCAAAACATTGGAAAACAATTATCTTCAAAAAGTTGTTTATCGTTCATAACACTTCACCCTTAGATTTTTAGATACACAAATTTAATCAACAGTTATGCATTTTCCTTTTTTTGATATTGAGTGATGAATGAATGAATCATATCAACCAAATCAAAATTTCCATATTTAAACGGATAAGGCTTTTTAGCATATTCGCTGTCAGTTATATTTTGAAGCTCTCTAACTTGTTGGTAATCAAGTGAATTAAAATCAAAGCTTGTCATTTCACCGTAATCCAACATCAAGTCTTCCATATCATTAAAATTTTGTTCTTCCATGAGTACACACTCCTTATAAAATCTATCAACAAAATTTATATCGGCTTAATTTCGACAGAACTTTAAGATTTTAAGTTCTTTTGTTACATATTTTTACAATCTCATCTTTTTGGGGGTTTGACATTTTTAGAAAAATCATTAACATGTTTTTGAGAAGTTAGTAATTGAGGTAGAATTATGGCTAATAATAACGGAATATTATCCGGAGTTTATGCCGGATTAACTAATACATACTCCTATCTTGCATCACAGTATCCAAACGGTTTAACATTAGAAAACCTGACTGAAGCAAGAACCAAAACAACAAATCTCGGAGTACTTAATCAAACATTTGCATCATATCTTCAAAACAACTTTGCAACTATCGACAACGATGGAGACGGAGTTATTACAGCAGATGAGATGAACAATTTGTCAAACCGTATATCAGCTCAAGGCTTGACTAAAGCAGAATTAACACAGCTTTATGCATCAGGAGCAAGCGGACTTTCAGAAAGCACAATGTCTAAAATCCTTGAGCACTTTGATGATATGGACACAAACAATGACGGAAGAATTACAAGTGCTGAAATTTCTGCCTATGATGTAAATTCTGCCAAAATGGAAGTTGAAGATGAATTTAACAACAGACGTGCAACAGATATGTCAGTATTTTACGGCGACAGTTCATCATCTTCAGACACATACAGCTTATTGAGTTACAAATATAAATCTAATAACGATTAAAAAAATCCCTATATATATTTACACTAAACTTAGTAACGATACATATTGGAAAGGAAATGGCTCTTTTTTATAAAAGGGTCATTTATTTTATGAATTCAGACTACTCAAATTCATAAAATGTTCAAATATTTTTTCGTTATACCTGTTATCGACTGCACTAAATGGAAGAACTACTCCGCCAAATTGCTTTTCAATATTTTTTATAACATTAAGAGTTTTGGATTTTGGAACGTAATCCATTTTGGTTACGATAGTGAATATCGGCAAATTGTAAGTTTCTACCCATTCTCTCATTTGAAAATCATTTTTTTGAATATCATGCCTGCCATCGATTAATTGAACAAGCGATGTAATTTGTTCACGTTTAAGCAGATATTCTTCCAAATACTTTTGCCACCTGTTTTGAGCTTCTTTAGAGACTTTTGCATAACCGTATCCCGGCAAATCAGCTATCATAAACTTATCGGAAAATTGAAAAAAGTTTATTAATCTTGTTTTACCAGGAGTATTTGAGGTTTTTGCAAGTTTTTTTTGATTTGCAAGCCCATTGATAAAAGAGGATTTCCCGACATTAGAGCGTCCCAAAAGCGGAAATTCAGGCAGTGTATAATCAGGACACTGACTCAATTTTTCTGCACTTATCAAAAATTTTGCCTGCATAAACTTTGTTGCCATAAATTTATAATATCATAAATAAATAATAATTGACCTTTACCCCAATATGATAAAAGAGCAAAGGTCAATTTTTCAAATTTTATAAAATATTATTATAACAATTCTTTCAAATAATTTGGAAGCGCAAAACGTGCGTTATGATAATCTCTGTTATAAATTTTGCAAGTTTTGACAATATCTTCATATCTGTCTTCAGCAAAATAAGATAAAGGTTCAACATCAACAGAGCAAAATGCCCAAGCCCAATAACCGCCCGGGTATGTCGGAATATTTGATGTATATGTTGAACATACAGGGAATACTTTTTTCAACAAGTTATACATTTTTCTGATTTCTTCCTTGTTTACAAACGGGCTTTCTGATTGAGCAGCAACAATTCCGCCTTTTTTCAATGAATTTTTTACATTAGTGTAAAATTCTTCGGTAAACAAGCCTTCTCCTGGTCCCATAGGATCAGTTGAATCAATTAAGACAATATCATATTCATTCTTTTTATCTTTTATAAATTCAATTGCATCGCCAACCTGAATTTCAACACGAGGATCAGACAAACCGCAAGAAATTGTAGGTAAAAATTCCTTACAAGCGTCAATTACCATTTCATCAATTTCAGCAAGTACAACTTTTTTCACTGACTTGTGTTTCAAAACTTCTCTAACTGTACCGCCATCGCCTCCGCCAATAACCAAGACGCTTTCAGGATTTTTGTGGTGCATCATAGGAATATGTGCAATCATTTCATGATAATGATATTCATCTCCCTCTGTTGTCATCATCAAATCATCAAGAGTCAAAACACGTCCAAGTGTACTATCTGTTTCAAAAACTTCTACTTTTTGAAAATCAGATTGCTTTGAAAATAACACTTTTCCTGCCTTAATTGCAATCCCGAAACCTGAAGGTGTAATTTCGTGGTAATATCCGTTTTCTATTCCGTTTTTCATTATTTATCCTTTCAATCTATGTGTATATCTATAATTTTATTCACCTAAAATATGAATATGCAGATGGAAAACTTCCTGTCCTGCTTCTTTTCCTGTATTAATTAATGTTTTATAAGATTTCAAACCTATTTTTTTCGTAGTTTCTTTAACAGCCATCAACAATTCACTCATCAAATTTTTATCTTCAAGCTCATTTAATGATGCAACATGAACTTTTGGAACGACAAGAAGATGTATAGGAGCTTTAGGATTTATATCTTTAAACACAACTACATAATCGTTTTCATATACAAATTCCGTGTTAAAATCACCGTTAATAATTTTACAAAATATACAATCTTCCATATTCTCTCCTTTTATTTACTATACTTGCCTGACTGATGAATTTTTTTTTATTATAACTTAAAAAAATGTAAACTAACTTGCCATTTGAATTTATGTAAAGTAAAATAGAATTACTAATAGTCCTTGGGGAGGAATTTAATATCTATGCCGGAATTAGCAAGACGACAATACGATAGACAACAATACAGGATTAACCAATATAATTCTGCTCACAATGTCGGAAACGTTAAAATCGTCAAAGAATCTTTAAATTCAAAACATAAAGTTAATACGCAAAAAGTTCAAAGAAATTATTTAATTCACAGAATAGTTTCTATTGCCGTAATCTCATTATTTGGATTTACTATTTTGCCTTACGGCTTTAATAAAGTAACAAAGATGATGTTTAATCCGACTCCGTATAAAAATATAACAACGGATTATCACCAATTGCTATTCCCGACATCTGAATATTTGTCAAACAACTGGTTTTTAGGCGAACGTTCACTTGAAGGAGCCGAAGTTAAAAAGCCTGAAATGGCTCCGCTTGTTCAAGGAACAGAAATGACCGGACTTGAAGATCAAATTAAGAATTTGGCTTCATTATATCCATCAATTCATCCGTCTGTTTACGTTTGGGATTACGAAACGGGGAATTACGCAGATATTAATGCAGATGAAATATTCCCGACAGCAAGTATTATAAAACTTCCTGTACTTGTTCAACTTTTCCGTTCTATTGAAAAGAACCAATTGACAATATATGATGAAATGCCTTTAACCGAGTATTACAGATCAGAAGGTTCAGGCAGTTTGCAATTTAAAGCCGCAAATTCAACATATACAATTGATACCCTTGCAAGAATGATGATTACCGAATCTGACAATTCTGCAACAAATATGATTATGTCAAAACTCGGATCAATGACAGATATCAACTCAGGAATAAGAGAATGGGGCCTAAAACATACATACGTTCAAACTTGGCTTCCTGACCTTGGCGGAACAAATCATTCTACTGCTCGTGATATGGCTCAAATCCTTTACAATTTGGATAATCCTAAATTCTTGAGTAACACATCACGTGAAAAAATCTTTGATTATATGGGACATGTTCACAACAACAGACTAATTGCAGCAGGCTTGCCATCAAGTGCCACATTCCTTCACAAAACAGGAGATATCGGCAAAATGCTTGGAGATGCAGGAATTGTTTATGCTCCAAACGGCAAAAAATATATTGTTGTAATTTTTGCACATCGTCCGCATAACTCACCTCTCGGCAAAGAGTTTATCGTAAAAGCCTCTGAATTAATCTACAACAACATGGTATATTAAAATAGTAAAATAATTTTTAATTATTTTATATAAAAATTTATGTGATATCCTTGACAAAGTTTTCTTTTTAATATAAAGTTAGGCATGCCTAACAATTAACAAGGAGACTCATGAAAATTTCAACGCTATGCAAATATATTGATCAGCCAATTATACTTAACAAATTGGATCAAAAGATGCCTGCATTATTAATTGGAGCAGGAGGAAGCTATGGAATCTTGAATACCATAAAACACAATAAAAAAGACAAATTTGAAAGAAAGAAAAAACTTATACAAAACACAATAGTAATCTCAAGTACAATTATTGCATCACTTATAGGCACCAGAGGAATAAAATTTGGAAATAAAAAATTGATAAACGGATTAATGGAAAGAATTCATATAAGCGAATTACAAAAAATACAAACTGAAGCTGTAAATAATTTTATTTCACAAACAAAAATTAAAAATAAAAAAATTATAGAAACACTTGAAACGGCGAAAATAAAAGAATTATCTCCAAAACAAATTGAACTTTTATACAACAAACTTCCTAAATCATTAGAAAAACAAAAACTTTTTAACGTTATTCTTCCTGAAAATAAAAATTTAAATTCTAAAGAAATTTTTTCAGAAATTAAAAGATTATCTCTTTTAGGCTTAATACCTGTAATAGGAGGAGTCATTGGAGGAATTATTGCTGATAAAATTACACATACAAATAATAGAAAAGAAACGGCCAATAAGATCAAAGAGGGCTTATACCAATATCTCGCCAACATTTTTTTATGTAACGTAGGTGCAGGTACTGCCCTTTTTATTTCAGAAAATCTTGAAAAAAAAGGAAAAATAAAACCACTCACTCCTATGAAAAAACTTGCTGTAATTCTTACAGGAATAACAGCAACAGGTATTATTGGAGGAAGTTATATTGCAAATTATATTAGTAAAAAAATTATAAATCCGATATTTAATGAAAATAAAAATAACAAAAAAATTTACGATGAAAGAAAACCGGAAGCATTAGATATTGCATTACACGCTGACGATATCGCAACTGCAGGCATTTTATCAGGATTTAAATGGATTGAACCTGCACTACCTTTTATGTATTTCATATCAGGATATAGAGCAGGTATAGGATACAGAAATAACAACACTGAAAAGTTATAATTTTATCAAATTATTTTCTACACACCTTCTTATATATAAAATAACTCTCGAAAAGATTTCGAGAGTTTTCGTTTTATATCTAATACAATTTCTTAATTTCATCAGACAAATTTGATTTAACATATTTTGTTAATTTTGTCATATTATTAAAAAGTTTATCTGAAACAATATGTTCCATTTTACAAGCTATTTCCGCAGCTTCTTTAGGTTCAATACTTAAAACCTCAATAAAAAATTCAGACAAATTATCATGTTTTGCCAAAATTTTTTCTGCAATTTTTTTACCGGTATCTGTCAAAGTAATTGGAGAATATGGCAAATAATTTATCAGTTTTTTGTCAGCAAGTATATTTAAAGCCCCAGTTACAGAAGCTTTCTTTACATTTAAAGCATTGGCAATTGCAGTAACTTTAGCCTGTCCATTTTTTAGAACTTGATTATAAATCTCTTCAATATAATCTTCTAAACTAAAAGAAAGTTTTTCCATTTACAAACCCTTAATTATAACACTAATATCATTTGGATTATTAATTATAAAATTAGCACCTTTAAGATATTCTCTGTCGCGAAAACCCCAAGTTACACCAATACAAGGGAGGTTAGCATTTTTAGCAGTTGCGACATCAACATCAGAATCTCCGACATATACTGTTGAGGATTTATCAGCACCTAATTCACGCATCGCCTTAAAAACACCGTCAGGCGCAGGTTTTTTAGGAACATCATCAGCCTGCCCTATTGCAATATCTATCAAATCTGCAAAATATTTTTTGCATAATTCTTTCACCGCAGAATCAAATTTATTAGATACAACACCTGTTTTGATACCATTTGCTTTTAAATCAGACAGTATCTTTAAGATACCATCATAAGGAGCAGTGTGATTATACATAATTTCAGAATAATTTTGTTTAAAAACGGCAAGGCATTCCTCAACATTTTGACAATTTTCAGGGACAGCGCGCTCAATTAGTTTTCTAACCCCGTTTCCGACAAAACATCTGACCTCTTTTAAAGTCCTTGTCGGATAATTGTATTTTGAAAGTGCAAAATTTGTTGCCTCTTTCAAGTCTTCTAATGTGTTTAATAAAGTTCCGTCTAAATCAAAAATAACCGTTTTTATCATACCTAAATTTTAGCACAGAAAAAATTAATCAAAGAAATCATAAAAATGATAAAACTGTAACGGATATTTTTTAGTTAAAGCTTCTAAAAATTTTACATATCTTTTTTCAAGCTCTGCAAGCTTTTCACGGCGTTTCCCTTCAAAGTCAAATTTTTCAATATGAATAGCGTACTTGTCATTTTTTTCTTTTGTACACGAAATAAAATAAATCGGCACATCCATCATCAATGCAAATCTAAAAGTTCCGACAGGAAATTTTGCCTCATGCCCTAAAAATTCGACAGAAAAAACAGCGTCAGCATTATGAGCAGAAACCCTATCCCCTGCTATAAATACAATCTCACCGTTATCAAGTTTATCTTTTACTTCAATAGAAGTTGTCAAATCAATATTTTCAACAGGGTAAACATTAACAGGATCATCACTGCATATACTTTTTATAAAGCTTTTAAAAATTTTGCATTGATTAACCTCTAAAAACATATTAGGTTTGAGCCATTCAATTTCAGTTCCTGATTTAAAAAATGTTCTCATAGCATTGATATTTCCAAGATGCGAACACAAAAAACATACACCTTTTTTAGCAAAAAAATCCTTATATAAAATCTCTTTTTGAGCTTCGTCCGTAAAATAAATATTTTGGATACCAAAGCTGTCAAGATGAATTATCATAGTATCAACCAAGCTGTACGCATAACTCAAAAAATGTTTAAAAGCCTGAATAATACTACCGTTTCCTGATGCAATTTTTTGGAATTTTTGAGAACATTTACGAATTTTTGGAGCACCGAGAAATGCAAACAGAGTAACAAAAAATACTATAAATTTAACAGGTTTTTTGCCTGCAAGTTTATAAACATACCACAAAATCTTTAATCTTTTACGTCCTGCAGCTTGTTCTTCAACTTCGTACCATTTCAACATTTCTACAAACCGGCTTTCTTTCTATAATTTAATCACAAGTTACTTCCAAAAGCGTATAATCATGAACTCCGATATTTTCGTATTTATTATTTAGTTTTAAACCGGCTTTTTCAATCATTTCAATCATACGTTTTTCACTATACATTTTACTTTTGCCGTTAGCCATGCAAGTGAAATAAAGCGAAATATGAACAAGTGAATAAACAGCACCGTCAAACAATTGTTTATCCGTAAAAGGTTCAAGAATAAATATTTTTGTATCTTTATCCATTGATTTTTTAATATTTTTTAGAATGTGAATAACCTGCTCTTCTGAAAAACAATCCAAAAATTGGCTCATAAAAACAGCACCGCAAATTTTTGGCAAATCAGATTTCAACACATCAACTCCGAAAAATCTTAATCTGTCATTTTTCAAATGTTTCTTAGCTTCCTCAATATTTTCAGGTAAGTCAATCATATTAACAATACAATTTTTATCAAATTCAAGACATGCACGCTCAAATTTGCCTGTATTACCGCCAATATCGAAAACCTGTTGAGGAGAAGATGAAAAAATGATTTTCAAAACTTCATCAAAACACCTGTCAGAATAAAAATGGTCAAATTCAAACCAGCTCTTTTTAACATTTTCAGGCAATAAATGAAGTGCATTGTAAATCGTTTCATAATCGCCAATAAATTTCCTACACCCCAAAGGCTCAGCAGTCGTAAATGAATCAGCAAGCTCTGAAGCACCGAGATAACAAACATCATTTACAAAATTGAAATTAACCTTTGTCATCTCATTATTTAAAAAAGCTGAAGCTACAAGAGAATTTACGTACTTGTCCTCTTTTTTAATAACAAGTCCCGAAACACATCCGACCTCCAATAAAGTTTCCGCAGTATATTTTGAGACATTACAATTTTCCATAATCTCGCTTACGGTAGACGGATTTTCCTCCAAAAATTTTAAAATCCCGAATTTCAACATTGAATTTACTGCCTGAAATGTTAACGGGGCAAAAGCTATTTTTTGAGCATCCGCCAATGCCTTTACCTGTGGTGAAATATGTCTTTTTAATCTCCTGTATTTCATTATTACCTCTTTTTATTCTTAAAATAATCAAATTTTTTCTACTGCGCTATTCTGATTTTTAGGTCTAATTAGTATTAAACTAAAAATATAAGAACTCAAAAGTCCGATAGAAACAACAGTTCCCAAAGCACTGATAAGTTTAAATCCCGCAAAGCCTAACAAAGCAAATGAAAATACCGTAGTTAAGCAAGATAACAAAATTGCATCAGCAGATTTTCTGCTTCCGCCAAACCTGAACACCGAATAATCAAGTCCAAAACCTATTATCAAAAATATTGCAAGCAAATGGAAAAGATTAACAGGGCACTTGAATATTCCTAAAACTCCAAACGCAAATAATACAGCACATAAAGACGGCGATATAATTTTTAAAGCAGCTTTAAAATTATAAATTTTTGAAAGTAACAAATACAAAATTATAAATATCGGGAATAACAAGCCGATACAAATTTGTCTGCATTTTTTAAGCTGAGAAGAAATATCCTTCTGCAAAGAAATCACACGACATCCGTTTATCTCTCCGCCTTCATAGTCATATAAAACCATTATTGATGTATTTTTATCCATCAAAAAATTCTTTTTCAATAATTCAAAGTTGCTGTTTAACGTTAAAAAGTCATTACCATATCTTTCATTTATCAGCTTACTTCTTTGAGATTCAGGTAAAAACACTGCATACTCTTCAAGTTTTTCTCTATAAAATTGTTTTCTCAAAGCCTGATTTGATTTTTGACGTTTAATAGACGGAACATAAAGGCTTAATGCTTGATATTTAATATTTTCAGCATCTAACTTATCAGAAACCTCTTCCTCTTTTTGTAAAATATCCTCAGTACTGTTACCCTTTACAACCAAAAAAGAAATATCACTATCCGCCCCGGCAATTTCGGCAAACAATTTTTCTGCCTTAATTAAAAATTTTGGCGGGACATACATATTTTTTATATTATCGTCAAAACTTATACGTGAAAATGCAAAAATAAGAATTACAAAACAAACAGAAGCC